>JBFGLK010000187.1:0-6404 GCA_041576195.1 Promineifilaceae bacterium (SeqCode) | reverse complement strand
TGGTTCATCATCGGGCCGGCGCAACCGCCGCGCCCACTTGTCCACCTCGCGGCCAATGACAGCCGCCGCCCACCCGTAGGCCACGGCGGCGGGCCACGTCAGCCCCGCGATGCCGCCCAGCCATTCCGCGCTCGCCAGCATGGGGATGAGCGCGACCAATGCACCAAGCAACTGCCCGACCACGAACCGCCAATCGAACGGCGCCCGCGAGTCCAGCCACTCGCGCAGGTAGGGGATGACGACGCGGGCGACAACGCCGGCGGCGAAGGCGAGAAAGGGAAGTGCGGTCATGCGAAGCTCCCGACCAGGCGACCCAGCACGCTCGACTTGCCCAGGATCATGTACGCATAGGCGACCTGGCTGAAGTAGTCCATCTGCGTGGTCGTCGTGCCGGAGGCCAGCACGTTCGAGTAGTCTACGCTGGAGAACATCGATCGGTTCCAGAAGTAGACCACCACGTCTAAGCCTTTCCATTGCGCGAACTCGGCGATGGCCTGGAGGAACATCGAGTCATATTCCCAGAATTGGGTATAGATGTCCCGATAGTAGAAGCCGCCTACGCCAAACTCGCCCGAGGCATACTCCGCCGCCGTCGCTTTGTACAGGTAGCACTCGCCAATGCTAAAGCCTTTACTGGCGGCGGCTGCCAGGTCGTGCATGGTGATGAGCTGCGTGAGCGGGTTCGGCGTCGTGGTCACTGGGTAGACATGCACATTGGCCCAGTCGATGCCCGTGGCCAGAATGGCATTGTACAGTGTGAGGTCCGATTCCCAGCTGCCGACGCCGGCCCCGAGCGGAGCCGTGATGCCCAGGGCGATGGTGTCGCCGATAAACGTCGTCCACTCGTTATTTGTGAAGCTCTTGCCCGCCAGGTACGCCTCGGTCGCCGGCTCGTGCAGGATGCTCAGGTAGTCGGGCTGCACATAAGTGTCAATTCCCTTGGCCATGGCCGCCCGCCGCGCCAAATACTGCGCATTGGTCAGCGAGTCGAAGTAGTCGCCCACGTCAAGTCCAGACCAGATCGTGCCGGAGAACACCGGCGACGTTTCTGCAAAGACGGTGAGCCCGATGGATTTAGCGTAGGCAGAGACCGCCGCGTAGTAGGTGACGTAGCTCGCCGAGTAGCCGGGCCAGTTGACATCCATCAGCGGATACTGTATCTGCAACGCGCACGCCTCCAGGCCGAGCGCCAGCATCTTGTCGAGCTGGTTTTTGGTCGCGTCCAGGTTGCCCGCTTGAAACACCGCCGGGCCGCGATTGCCATTTGCCAGCGACACGTCGGTGGCGAACTTGGTAGACCCCTTGCTGCCATTCCAGGAGGCGCGCACCGTCGTCATAAACGGCACCAGCCGCTGCTCCATCTCAATGGCCACGGCCCGCAAACCGTCCGGAAGCCTATCCACGCGGTGTGTCATTACGGGAGCAACTCATTGGTCCGCGCGTTCACCAGGTAGCGCACAGACATGGTATCGAGCGTGGCGTCTACGTTGTTCAGGTCGAAGATGCGGAAGCTCATGTTTTGCGGCATGGTGAAGTTGGTCGGTAGCGGGTGATAGGCGACCGTGTTGGAGCGGAACGTCACCGAGTCCGGCGCACCCGGAAAGAACTCATATACACGGGTTTCGCTTGCCGCCTGAGTGACGCCCAGGTAAAACGTGCCGTAGACCGTGGATGACTCGATGAGCTGCACGATGATCTGCCGCGTGCCCACGGTGGCCGAGGCCACGAACGACACGCGCACATTCTGCACCTGCCACTCCTTTCCCGCAGCCACGGTAAAGCTCACGTCATTGGTGCCCGATGCCGAGCCCACCGCCGCCGTCCACCGATACTGGTCGGCGATAATGCTCAGGTTCTTTAGCTGCGATACGACCGACCCATCGGCGCCATTGCGTACTCTGGCGTCTGTGCCCGCGCCGACGCGGACAGCGACCAAGGTTGTTTGCGTGGCCGTCGTCGTCATGTCCGCATTGTCTACGGTCAGGCTGCTTGCGCCGTCCGTCACAGGAATCCCCGCGTGGTCTGAAGCCAATGTGATAGACAGCGAGCCGCCGTTAACCTGCTTACCCAGGCTCGCCGGCAGTTGTGCCGAGTCCACGGTCAGGCTGCCCGCGCCGTCGTCCACGGTCAGGCTGCCCGCGCCGTCGGAGACCGCAATGGTGCCATGATCTGAGGCCAACGTGACCGAGAGTGACGAACCGCTGACCTTTTTCCCCAGGCTCGCCGGCAGTTGCCCCGCCAGGTTGATAAGGTTGACAATGATGCCACGAAGGTGCGCGTTGATGCTCCCGTTCGCGTCCGTGCTGACTGCTGCATCCGTCGTCGTGCCTAATATCTGATTTTTCGCTCCGTCCAACACACCTATGGCAGGGACAAACGAGTCGGCGGCCGAGCCGTCGCCGTCGATGCTGTCGTGATACTGGTCGGCGCTGTTGGCGTCCTTGAACTCAAAAGTGCTTCCAAAGTTTGGCATGGTCCTACCCTCTGGGAATGATCGTTCCCGACTCGTCGACGTCAAAATCGTTAAGAATGAAAACGCTGGCACTTGCCGTCCGACCGTCCACCTGCGAGCTGAGCTCCGCCCAATCCAGATCCTGCACGGCAACGCCGGCCAGGACCGCCTGCGCGTCCACCGGCCGGGCCGTGCCGGGCGTCTCATAAAGCTGGCCAGTCTGCATGTAGTAGATGGGCGTCGTGTCTATAGCCTCCACGATGACGCGCCGCTGCTCGTCTACGCGCAGCCGGTAGTGCGACGGCAGAAGCGCATCGATGGCCGCCCGCGCCGTCTGGTGGTCCCGCGTGCGCGCCTGACCGTCCGTGCCAATGCTGGCCACCGTAAGCTCGGTAAGCCAATCACAATCGTTTGTAATGATGTCGCCGATCACGTCCCCCGCGTCCTTGTTGCCCAGGATGTCCTGTGTGTGATAGCGCATCGAGGCCGTGGCCCAGTAACCCACCACGTCTACGTCCAATCGCCCCTCGCCACCGCCGAACACGGGGTCCGACACCGCTGGCCAGGCCCCATCCGTCACGGCATTGGTCGCCCAGCCGTCAGCCGCCGCCTGCGAAGCCGTAGGCAGTTGCACAATGCCCTCTCGCCGCCCGTAACGGTTGATGCTCTCCGTGTTCGTGGCCCAGTCCGTGACCTCCGGCATGTACTCGTCTTCCTCGAACCGCTTCACCCAAGCCGCGTCAAAATAGGACGTCCCGGCCGCCGCCGGCGCCTGCAGCATGATGCGCACACTGACGCACGCGGCCGGCGTGCGGAAATCCACGGTCTGCGCTACGTAGGTTGTGCCCGTCACGCCGGTCGACGTGGAGGCGATGATGTTGGCCGCGTTGGTCACGTCATATACTTGATAGCGCCCGGCCAGGCTACCATCGCCGCGAGTCAAGAAGCCCAGGCGATACATGCGCTCCGGAATGACAGCGAAGTCCTGATAGACGTAAGGAGTGCCGCTCGTGTTGACCAGGCGCACCGCGTGGTCATACTGCCCCACGTTCGTCGTCTCGTCGTTAATGCTGCCGCCCGTCGTCACCTCGGACCAGCCGCTGAACGTCACGCCGCTGCCCAGGATCTCAAACTCTCCGTTATCAATCAGCCACCCATAGTGCACGCGCACCGCGTTAATCACCTCGTCAAGACTGCGCCGCCGGGAGCGGCCGCCATAGTGCAGCGTCATGCTCTGCACGTAGCCGCACCACGGCTGATCCCCGCTCGCGTCCTCGCGCACGTCGTAGCCAAGCCAACTATAGAAACGCGTGGCCAGATCCTGCATGTTGCCGACAAGCGAAAAACGGCCGTCGACGTCCCCGCCCACCCGGGAACGGGAGCGCCGCCAGCCCACGCTGTGCCCATCGAATCTTTCGACGAACGAGCTCCCGAGGCCGGCAAAAACGGATTGCGACACCAGCAACTGCCTCATGTCTTCCAGCTTGAATACCGATCGTGCACAATGAGACCCAGGTCGAGCGTGTCCGTGGCTGTCAGATGGCCGCTGCTGTTGGCTGCCACGACCACTAGGACACCGCCGTCGACGGGCAAATACCAGTTGCGCTCCACGTCGATGCTAACAGCGCCCGACGCCTGGTTCACTGTGCTGTACTGCACGCCCTCAATGGCGTCATCCGCGTGCCGGTAGATGGCCGCCTTTTCTGAGCTTGAGCCGTTGTACAGCACGGACATGCCCGACAGGCGCACGTAGTGCTCATAGGGCACCAGGAATAGCCGGTTGAGCCGGAACGTGGCGTCCGTGCCCGAGGCGATCATATTCCCCTGCAGGTCGAAGGTATCGGTGAACAGCGGGTCCGCCGTCCACATGCGCGCTGAGCCGCCGGGATGCCGCAGCCGCCCAATCTCCGCGATGGTCCAGTTTGACGTGACCGCCAGCGGCAGGTAGACGGGCGTCGTGTATGTGCCATAGTTAACCAGGCGCAGGCGCAGCGTGGGCGAGCCGGTTACGGCCGTCACGGCGTAGCGCATCAAAACCACGTACTCGCCAATGTAGTGCGAGCGCGTGTCGCCTACCTGCGGAATCGAGTCGAACACCATGTTCCCGTAAGCGCCGCTGTTGTAGTTAATGGTCGCCTGGTCGTAGGTGTCGGCGCCCGTGCCGCCCGTGCTCCAGGTATAGGGCGTGCCATAGGTGGCGGGATTGAATACGGGATTGAACGTCGTGGCGGCGCCGGCCTCGTAGGTGGCCGGCTTAATGCCCAGCCAGGCGTCCGTCAGCGTGGCAATCGATACATCCGACTGATTGAGCACCACCGTGGCAATGCGCCCGGGCCTCGTGCCCGCGCCAGCAATCTCCAAGACACCGCCGAAGGCGCTGATGTCGTCGCCGCCGGCCGCCAGCAGGCCGGCGGGATAGGTGACCGGCCCTTCCGCCGGGTGTTTCTCGCCTGCGCCGTCATAGATAAACGTCGGGATCTGTCCGATGTAGCGGGGATGCTTGGCTTCAGGTGGCCCCTGGTGCAGATAGAGAACCAGGTCGGCGCGCTTGACCATCTGACCCGCTTCCCACATATCCATACCGGGCGCGCTGAGCTCCTGCAAGTAGCCGCCCAGGACCAGGAACCGGCGCGATGTCTGGTTAGTCGGTCGAGCGCCCAGCCACAGCGGGCCGCTGCGCAGCGTGTTCACGCGCCAGTTGCGCGCCCGCTCCAGCGCCGTGGTAATGGTCTGCGCGTCGGCCGAGAAGGTGGCCGAGTCTGTCCGCGCCAAGAGCGGGATGGACCATTGCACCACCTGCCCCGATTGCAACACCGCCAGCGCGTCGTCCGGGCTCGCGGGCACCGAGCCCTCGCCGTAGGGCAGGAACCAGGAGCCCGACCCATAGGTCAAATGGATGTCATAGGTGCCGTCTTCAGTGTACAGGCGTAGCTGAGACATCAGCGAAACGCGGCGCTCCTCACCGCCTCTTGCGTCTTCTGTCGGATCAGGTCGGCGACCAGGTGCGCCTGCTGCGTGTTCTGCACGTTGACCGTAATCTGCTGGCTGACCAGCGCCGGGTTAGGATAGGCATGGCTCACGCTATTAGACATGATCAGCTCTGGAACACCCGAGAAGTACATTTGCCCGGGATACATCGGCCCACCCAGATCGCGCGTGCCAGTGCGCCCACGCGAGCCATAGCCACCGGACGTCGGGCCAGTCGAGCCCTGCCGCCCGGTGGGATCGCCCTGGTTTGGGTTCGGCAGCGACGGTGATCCACCACTTACTGGCGTGTTGGGCACCGTGCCCGGACCTAACCCCTCCAGGGCCAACAGCGCGGCACGATAGCTCCAGGCGTTAGCAGCCGCCTCGCCCCACGCATCGCGCAGCGGGCCGATGAGCTTCTGCATGTTTGTCACTACACGGTCATGTTGCGTCTCCGCCTGCGCCCAGGCGACGATAGCGTTATAGGTTTCCTCCGAGATGCGCCCCCACTGAAAGGCGATATTGGCCGCCCGAAGTGTCGCCTCCAGTGTCTCCTGGCCCAATATGAAGTCCATGTAGTCCTGAGCGCGACGCTTCGCTGTTTCCTCCTCCGTTGACATTGCTTCCCAGAGCGTGTTGACGTCGGTCAGCTTCTCCTCCACGACGGGCAGGTCTTCCTGCGCCCCCTCGCGCAGTTCCATCAGCCCCTCCCGGCCCTTGCGCTGCATCCGGTCATAAGCCGTCCACAAATCGTCAACCGTTCCAACGTGCTCACGGAACTCGTCGTCGACTACCACTACCGCATCGGCCAGATCCTTGTTCTTGCTTCTGCCATCCGCCAACGCGTGGCCATAATCACCCAGGAGGCCAGTCACATACTCGACCACTTCCGCCTGGCTTTCCTGGTCAAACGTAGCCTTGGCCAGCAGCTTCTCGTCGTCGCCCAGCGAGATCATGCCGCGCTCCAGCGCCTGTTTGAGCGTTG
>JBFGLK010000186.1:0-6404 GCA_041576195.1 Promineifilaceae bacterium (SeqCode) | reverse complement strand
AGCAGAGGCCGCCGCCCATCATGGCGATGGGATCGGCGGAGAGGCCCCAGCGGAAGGCGGCGTGCTGGAAGTCCAGGCCGGCCTCCAGGGCGACGTCGGTGAAGAGGGGGGCCTCCAGCGGGGGCCGGGCCCGCGCCGGCTGGGTGGGGCCCGCCGGGCCGGCGCAGGCGGCCAGGAGCCACAGGCCGAGGATCAGGGTCGGGCCCCAGCGGGTGCGCCGGCGGTTGCCGGGGGCCGCGGGGCCCGGTCCGCCCATCGTGTCGCGGCCTGGCGCCGACCGCGCGTGGGAGGTTCGCTCAGGCAATGCCCGACGACTCGCGGCTACGGCGGGAGAAGGAGTCCACCAGCACGGCCGCCAGGAGCACGGCGCCGTTGACCACGAACTTAACGCCGGAGGGGAGCCCGAGCAGACCCATGCCGTTTTCCACGGACATGATGACCAGGGCGCCGAGGAGGGCGCTGCTGACGCGGCCGCTGCCGCCGAACAGACTGGTGCCGCCGATGACCGCGGCGGCGATGGCGTTCAACAGGAGGTTGCCGCCGCCGGCGTTCGTGTCCACCGAGCGCAGGCGGGAGGCGAGGATGATGCCCCCCACCCCGGCCATGAAGCTGGCGATCACGAAGACAGAAATGCGGATCTGGTCCACGTTGATGCCGGCACGCCGGGCCGCCTCGGGGTTGCCACCGACCGCGTAGATGTAACGGCCAAAGCGGGTGCGCGAGGCGACAAAGGACCAGAACCCCAGCAGGATGAGAATGATGATGGCTACCGTCGGCACGCCACGCTGCACGGGCGTATTGTCCATGTTAGCGTAGGCCACCGCCCCGCCACTGATGGCCAGCAGGGCCAGTGTCTGCGCCACAAAAACCGACATCGGTTGGACGGGCAGGTTCAGCCCCAAAAGGCGGCGGCGGCGCAGCAGACGGGAGGCGATGTAGCCCACCGCGAACAGGGCGTATAGAAGCCAGCCCTGAACCGGAGTCAGGTAGCTATTGGCGATGTTCAACACGGTCCGGTTCTGAATCACGATCGTGCCCGCGGTAGAGAACACCGTCGTCAGGATGAGCACGACGCCGCTCCAGGCCAGCAGGCCGGCGAGCGTGACGACAAACGAGGGCACGCGCGCTTTGGTGATGATGACCCCCTGGACGAACCCGATGAGCGCGGTCACCAGCAGGGCAGCCCCAATCGCCGCCGGCCAGGGCCAGTTCGCCACGTTCTCGCGCAGCATCAGCGTCATGATCACGCCGCCGACACCGCTGACGTAGGCGACCGAGAGATCGATCTCGGCAATGAGCAAGACGAAGACGACGCCGATGGCGATGGCCGTCACGCCGGCCACCTGCAGGAGCAGGTTGACGAAGTTGCGCGGGCTGAAGAAGAGCGGCTCGAGCGAGCCAAAGACGGCGGCGATCATGATCAGGCCGACGACAATGGGTAGCGAGCCGATGTCGCCGGCGCGGACCCGTGTCCACCAGTCGCGCAGGTAGCCGCCAAAAGTGTCCGGCGTCTCCTGGGCAATGGGTAGCCCCTGGACGGCCGTCAGGTCTTGTTCTGAAACGCTGCTCATGTTCGGGCCTCCGCCATGCCGGGCACCGTATCGAGCGTGCCGGCCGTGATCGCCTGGACGACCTCCTGCTGCGAAGTCTCTTTGGCGACCAGCTCGGCGACCTTTCGGCCCAGCCGGAGCACGGTGATGCGATCGGACACTTCGAAGATGTCGTGCAGGTTATGGGAGATGATGACGACGGCCAGTCCCTTGTCGGCCAGCCGACGCACGAGGTCGAGCACCTGGCGCGTCTGGGCCACGCCCAGGGCGGCCGTGGGCTCATCGAGGATGACGAGACGCGAGTTCCACATGACCGCTTTGGCCACGGCGATTGCCTGTCGCTGCCCGCCCGAGAGGCTGGCCACGGCCTGGCGCACGGACCGGATCGTGGTGACCGATAGCGACTCCAGGGTCTCAAGGCACGCCCGTTCCATCGACACCTCATTGAGGCGCCAGAAGGAGGTAGTGCGTTCCCGACCCAGGAACATGTTGGCGACGACGTCGAGATTGTCGGCCAGGGCCAGGTCCTGATAAACGATCTCGATGCCCAGCGAGGCCACGTCGCGGGGGCCATGGATATTGACCTTCGTCCCGTCGAAGAAGATCTCGCCTTCGTCAAACGGATAGATGCCGGCCACGCCCTTGATCAGAGTCGACTTGCCGGCACCGTTGTCGCCCACCAAAGCCATGACTTCGCCCTCACGCGCGTTGAAATCCACTTGCGCGAGGGCCTGTACAGCGCCGAAGTGCTTCGAAACGCCTTTGAGCTGCAAAAGCGGGGAGTCGGGCATGGCGTGCTCCTTGCCGGGTGGCCGGGGAGGGTCCGGTGAGGAGGCCGGCGGCCTTCTCACGGCGGACTCTCCCCGGTTACGTTGTCGAAGCAGCGCCGGCGAGCGCGGGGGCCGTCACGCCGGCGCTGACAGGGATGGGGAGATCTAGCGGTCGGCCGGGCAGAACGCCTCGAAGTCGCCGACGCAGAGCTCATCCCAGGTACGGAAGCCGTCGGCGATGACCGTGTCGGCCACGTTGTCCTTGGTCACCCCGATAGGCGTCAGGGCCAGGAACGGGATGTCGTTGGTGCCGTTGTTCAGCGTCAGGCCGCCGGTCAGGTCGTCGATCGACTCGCCCTTGAGCAGGCGAATGGCCACCTCGGCGGCCGCTTCGGCCTCGGCCTTGATCGGCTTGTAGACCGACATCGCCTGGTCGCCGGCCAGCACGTTCTGGATGCCGCCGACCGTCGCGTCCTGTCCCGAGATCGGGATGCCCGCGTCGCCCGGGTCGATGCCGGCATTCTTGAACGCCGAGATCACCGCGCCCGCCAGGCCGTCGTTGGCCGCGAACACCGCGTCTACCTCGTTGCCCGCCGCCGTCAGGATCTGCTCGAAGATCACCAGCGCCTGCTGATTATCCCACTCCGGCACGAACTGATCGTCCACCAGGTTCCACGAGCCGTCGGCGAAGAACGGTTCCGCCTCGGTGAAGTAGCCCTGGCGGAACAGCGTCGAGTTGTTGTCCGTCGGACCGCCGTTCAGGAGCACCACGTTGGGCGTGCCGTCCATCGCGGAGATCAGGGGCACCAGCACGTCCGCCATCGTCTTGCCCACCTGGACGTTGTCGAAGCTGACGTAGACGTCCGCGCCCGGGCCTTCCACCGTCAGGCGGTCGTAGTCCACCACCGCCACCCCGGCCTCGCGGGCCATGGCAATGATCGCCGCGCCCGAGCCCGAGTCCAGGTTCACCAGCAGGATGACCTTGGCCCCGGCGGTGATCGCCTGCTCGGCCTGGGTCTGCTGCGTCCGGGCATCGCCCTCGGCGTTGACGATGCTGTACTCTACCCCGGCCGCCTCGAACGCGCCTTCGAAGAAGCGGCGGTCGTCGGTCTCCCAGCGGGCCGATGAGGCGCTGTCCGGCAGCAGCACCCAGATGCTGCCTTCGTCCGCGGCGCCGCCGCCCGCGCTTGGCGGGGCTTCGGTCGCTGCCGGTTGCTCGCCGCCAGGCGCCGGTTCTTCCTGGCCGCCGCAGGCCGCCAGGGCCAGGGCGAGGACCAGGAAGACGAGCAGCGTGGCGAGACGTTTGAAAAGGTTGGATTTCATCTTTCTTCTCTCCTCGAGAATTCGTTTGTCAATTCGCTATGTGTTGATTCCCGGGCATGTGGGCAGTGAACTCGAATCGCGCCTCCTTCATAAGGTCTGGCCGGCTGTTGGGCAGGCATCACTGCGAATGGCGGGGTTTTACTGTAAAAGGTGTCCCGGCGCAAACGTTGGACCGGAGAGGGCCGGGTTGTGTGTTACCGGAACGCGGGACAGGGCATTTGTTGTGTATTTGAGGTGTGAGGGGTGAGGGCAGCAGGGAGATGTGAGATGATGTTGTGGCACGTTTGCCAAATCGCGTGGGTGGCCGGCTCTGGCGATTCAGGCGAATCGCCCCACATGGGGGGGCGGCTAGCTGACGAGGAACGCCGTCAGATACATGACCAGGATGCCGGCAGCCAGGCCGCCCAGGTTGAGCCAGCTGATGGTCGACCGGGACTGCTCGCGCGCCTCGCGCCAGAGCAACCGCGACACCTCGCCGATGACCTGCAGGATGGCCCCGGCGCCCAGACTCAAGAAGAGGGCGGCCCATAATGGCGAGAAGGCAAAACCGCCGATCCAGGCGCCCAGGCTGGCCGGCGCGCCGGCCAGCAGCGCCAGCGCGGCGAACGTCCCCCATCCCGGATCGGCGCGGCGCAGCAACGGCGCGGCGATGCCTACGCCTTCCGTGATGTTGTGCAGCGTGAAGCCGACGACCAGGAAGGAGCCCAGGGCGACGGCGCCGGTGGCGAAGGCGGCGCCGATGGCCAGCCCTTCCCCCAGGTTATGCAGGCCGATGCCCAGCGCGATGAGCGTGGCCAACCCGCGCGGCGAGCGCTCCCCGCCCCGTCCCCCCACGGCCAGCAACACGCCCAGGCTGAGCAGCACCCCCAGGAACACCAGGATCTCGCCCTGGAAGACGCCCGGCACCTCCGCCGCCAGCTCGAGCGCCTCAAGCACGGTGTCCAAGAATAGGAAGACGAGCAGGCCCACGGTGAGCGCCAACACGGCGTTGATCCAGCGCGGGTCCACGCCGCGCAGGAACGGGAACCAGAGCATGCCCAGGACCACGGGAATGACTCCCACATAGATGCCGAGCAGGCCATACGCCAGGAGGGTCTGCCCGCTGACGCCAGGCGACAGCACCGCCGCCTCGACCTCGACCGGGAAGGTGAGGCCCGTCCCCGTCAGCAGGGCGATCGCCAGCGGCTCGCCGTCGACCCAGGGGTAGGGGAGATGAATGGCGGCGGACTCCAGGCGCCCAAGCGTCTGGCCCGGCGTCATATCGAATTGCCAGTAGGCGTCGTCGACGAGGACCTGGGCCACGGTCACTGGCTGCGGGCCGCCGTTGACCACAGCGAGCTCGATATGGCCCGGCGCGGGAAAGCGCACCTGGGCCACGCTCAGCTCCTCGACAGGCGGGAAGGTGCCCCGGAAGACGGCGAGCGGGTTGAGGGTCAGGAAGGCGACGACGAGCAAGGCGAGCAGCGCCAGGGGGAAAGCGGCCAGGAGCCAGCGGGGCCAGGGCCGGCGCGTGGAGAGGGTGGGGGAGCTCATGGCGGTCCTCCTTAGGCAACCTGAAAGAAACCCATCCAGCCCAACTCGGCAAACTCGCTCTGGTGGGCGTGGAACATGTAGAGACCCGGCTCGAAGTCGGCGAACGAGAACTCGAGGATGCCCCGTTGGGCCTGGCATTGCATGATCGTGTCCACGGTCTTGAGGGTGGGCCGGAGCGTAGTGCCGTGATCGTAGTAATCAAAGAAGTTGGCGTGGATGTGGATCGAGTTAATCGGGTCGAACTCGGTGATATTGATAAGGTAGAGCCGTTGCCGTCGCTCCCGTTGGATGGGGATGGGCGAGTCCATGCCATAGCCAAAGGCGATGCTGTTGACGGCGTAGACTTCGTTGTCCCCGTCGAAGTTGGTGTCGAAGGCGTTCATCACCATGACCATCTCCTGGAAGGCCGCGCTTTCGGGCGAAAGATGGTGCCGGCCACGGGCGATGGTTTGCTCCTCGCCCGCATACCGGGCGGGGTCGGGATCGACGATGAAGGCGCCGTAGAGGCCCTTGTGAATGTGGCGTTTGAGCGGCAGGGCGTGGCAGTGATAGAGGTGACAGCCAAAGGGGCGCGCCTCGAACTCATAGGTGACGCTGCCGCCGGGCGGAATCATGCCCGCGCCGATGCCGGGCACGCCGTCCATGCGGGCGGAGTGGATACCGTGGAAGTGGATGGTATGCGGGTGGCTGCCGGCATTGGTGAAGTGGATGCGAAGCCATTCGCCCTCCACGCAGCGCAGCGTGGGCCCCGGGCACTGGCCGACAAGCTGGCCCGCCCGGCGCGAGGCGGCCGCAGTGGGACTGCCATAGAACCAGCCCGGGAAGACGAGGCCGGGCGCGATCTCGATCTCGCGATCGACGGCCAGGATGTTCCACTCGCGCACGACGCGGTCCCCCTCGACACGGCGCTCGCCCAGGTCGAAGTCGGTGAGCAGCTCGTGGGGGTGAAAGCGATTGCGGGCGTGATCGACCTGGCCGACCGTCCCCATGCCCCCATGGGTCATGGCGGTGGGGTCCGCTTGCGCGGCCGGTCGCGCCAGGCTGCCGGCACCGAGCCCGCCGGCGAGGCCGGCCACGCCCAGCCCCCCGGCCCGCAAGAAGTCGCGGCGCGAGACGCCTTTGCCTTTCTCGTTCATCGGCGGCAACTCCTCTTTCAGACGTCGGTTTCTGTTAACCAAAAAGATTGACAGCTGGCAGAGTCGCTGTGATTTTGGTGCATCGAAATAGT
>JBFGLK010000185.1:0-6477 GCA_041576195.1 Promineifilaceae bacterium (SeqCode) | reverse complement strand
GTCGAGCCGCGCCGGGAGCGGCGCCGTATCGAGCTGGCCGAAGGTTAGCGGTACGCCGTCGGCGTAGACGCGGTCCACACGCCCAACCGCCAGCCCGGCCTCAGCGAGAAACGGGCCCAGCTGGCGCTGGTGGGTCCAGTGAACCTGGCGATCGTCGTCCGTGCGAACCGTCACGGAAAGCGCCCGATAGACCTGGATGGCGACGTCAGGCACTGGGTCGTCCACCAGAGCGGGCGTGACCAGGTCTGCCGGGCCGACGGGGATGCCGGCGTCCTCAAGGACCTCCGCCACCGTCGTGAAACGGCCGCTGGTGGTCACGAGGCGAGGGGCCTCACCGACCTTCGTCACATAGATGGAATACGGCTCGCCCGCCCACAGGTAGCGGGTGCCCGCCAGCGCCATGGCGGCGAACATGCCGAGGAGAATGAGGAGGCGCAGGAGGCGCTTGTGGCTAGGTGGGTGCATGACAACCCCATGCGCCCATGGAACCAACGACGACCAGGTGATCCGGGTCACCCGAACGATCCGCCTTAGTGCTGCTTCCTTCCGGACCTGACACGGTTCGACAGCCGTTCGCCGCCAGGGACCCAGTCATCGTTGGTCTCATGGGCGCATGTGTTGATAGTGATGCTAGCAAAAGCCGAGGGTGCGGTCAAATCGAGCGGTGCCCGCCCGCCTCAGTTCCACATGCCGACGACCTCGGGCCCGCGGTCGATCTCCCAGGGGTAGATGATGTAGCGGTCGGAGACGGCGGCGTAGTAGCGAGGCGTCATGCCCGGATAGAGAGACATCGTCGGCTTGTAGTGCAGGACGCACGTTTCCGGCTGCCCGCCGGCGGCGTCGATTCGCCCGGCAACCGTGACGATATTGCGGCCCCGGGTCCAAACATCGTCAACGACGAGAATGCGGCGACCGACCAGCAGTTCGGCTTCGGGAAACTGGATGAACTCGGGGATGGCATACCGATCTTGCGGCCGAACGGGCATGCCCGGGAAGTCGGACGGGAAGCGGACCGACGCCGTCAATATGTAGGTGATGTTCAGCGCTTCGGCCAGCATGCCGCCCGGCACGATACCGCCGCGCGTGATGATGACCATCGAGTCAAAGCGCCCGTGTATCTGGGGCGTCAGATAGTCGATCAGGCGGTCCACGTCGGACCAGGTAAGGACCTCTCTTTCCATCCGGTACTCCTCGAGGCGTGTTGCCGGCCAGGTGGACGCGGGGTCACCGGCGCGGTGGCTCGCCAGGATGTGGCTAAACTGTCAACGAAAGCGGGGGCTTGAACCGATTGCGCCTGGGTCGTCGAACCCCTGATGATACCGCCTTTTAAGGCGGAGGCAAGCCATCCCCAAGGCGCTCGCTGCCGCGTCGACGGCGGCGTCCCCCGAATGGCCCGACCAGCATGAGACCCGCCACAAAGCCACCGATGTGCGCGAAAAAGGCCACGCCGCCGCCCTGCGTGTGCATTCCCAGGCTGCCGACCCCGCCGAATAGCTGGAACACAAACCAGAGGACGAGCACCAGCACAGCCGGCACCCGCGTGACGAAGTAGCCGACGAGGGCCACGACGCGGGCGCGCGGGAACATTACCAGGTAGCCGCCCATGACGCCGGCGATGGCGCCACTGGCGCCGACATTGGGTATCGTGCCGCCCGGTTCGATGGCCACCTGGGCAAGGCTAGCGGCCAGACCGGTGACGAAGTAGAAGACGACGAAGCGCGCCCGCCCCAGCCGGTCCTCGACGTTATCGCCGAAGATCCACAGGTAGAGCATGTTTCCCAGCAGGTGGCCCCAGCTGCCGTGGAGGAACATGGCCGTGAACAGGGTGGGCAGCTCGCCCAAGGGATCGGCTGTGAACCGTGCCGGCACCAGCGCGTACTCCATGAGGAACGGCTCGAGCGTGCCGACAGCATCCTGGCCTAGCTCGAGTGCCCACACAAGGAGATTGACGGCGATCAATGCCACGGTGATCACCGGTGCCTTGTGCGTCGGGTTGGCGTCGCGCAGGGGGACCAATTACGGCTCCTAGCTAGATAGCCCGAGTTGGCCGATGGGGATCACTTATTGCGCGCCGGGAAGCGACTCAAGACTGTCGCCGTGTCCGGTCGCGGCAGGCGGGCGCCCAGGCCCACCTGATCGGGCACCTTCAGGTTGCGTTGCCCGCCGCCAAGCTGATAGATTGCCAACGGCATGCCGGGCTCCGCCAGATCTAGTGGCACGACGGCCTGGCCGAGCAGGTAGCCATCGGCGTCGATGGCGCAGCTTGTGACCGTGCCCACCACCTTGCCACGCCGATCGAGCACCGGGTCGCCCAGCTCGGCGCGCCGGACGGCCCGCTCATCCATGCGGAAGCGCACGACGGACCGTTCCATCGTGGCCAGCCCCCGCAAGAACGGAGTCCGGCCAACAAAAAACGGCTTCCACGTCTTGACAAAACTGCCGAATCCTGCCTCCGCCGGGTTGAGCCCGAGCGGGCCGGCCAGCTCATGCCCATAGAGGGGCAGCCCGGCCTCCGTGCGCGTGCTGTCCCGCGCCGCCAGGCCGCAAGGCTTCAGACCCATCGGCTCGCCGGCCGCCAACAGCGCCTCCCAAAAGGGTTGGGCCTGATCGGGATGGACGAACAGCTCGTAGGCGACGCGCTCGCCCGTGTAGCCGGTACGGGAGATGATGATGTCGAACGCCCCGAGCCGTCCTTCGGTGAGACCTGCCCACGAGAGCCGGCGGATACGTCGGGCTAGGTCGCCGTCCTGGCACAGCGCGAGCAGGATGTCGCGCGAGCGCGGGCCTTGCAGGGCCAGGTCGACACGGCAATCGAGCCCCCACCGTGGATCGCGCAGATCCTTCAGCGTGCAGGGATGGCTGGGCCGAACCCACGGTCTGTCCGCGTCGAGGCAGACCCGCCCCTCGTTGGCAGCCGTCAGCCAGGCCCAATCCTTGTCGTTGTTCGAGGCGTTGACCACCAGCATGTACCGGTCGGGGGCACGCCGATAGACAAGCAGGTCGTCGACGACGGATCCGTCAGGCAAAAGCAGGTAGGTGTAGTGGGACTGGCCAACGGCCAGGGTGCTCACGTCGTTGGTCGTCACCAGGTCCAGGAAGGAGGCGGCATGGGGACCGCTGGCCTCGAGCACGCCCATGTGACTGACGTCGAAGAGGCCGGCGGCTTCGCGCACGGCGGCGTGCTCCTCGCCGACGCTCGTATACCAGACCGGCATGTCCCATCCCCCGAAGGGGACCATTCGGGCGCCCATGCGCACGTGGATACCGTGAAGGGACGTGTGGCGCAGCGGCGCATCCTCGGGCTCCTCCCAGGCGAAGTCGGGCAGCGCCTTGCCTGGCGCGACACCTTCGGCGCCGACGAAGAAGGGTTTCGTGGCGACGACGGCCGGCTCGTCCTCGTCCGGGATGGATAGACCGGAAGGGGTCCGCGCGACGGTGACGGCCACGGGTCCCGGCATCTTGGCGTGCAGGTCACTGAATTGGACGTAGCCATCAGAGAGGTCCGCCAGGTAGCGGGCGGCCATGGCGGCCACGGCCTCATTGCCGAAGCGTATCTGAAAACGATCCGGCCCTTCGCGCCGCAGCGTGCCGGCAACGTCACCAGTCGGGGCGAACCAGCGCGTGGCCTGCGACTGGCCATCGGCCAGACCGGCCACATCCGAGGCCAACGCCATCTCCAACAAGGCGCCAGCTTCCGGCCCGCGCACGATGACCGTGTCGGGCGTCGGCTTGCGTTCGACAACGTCGGCGATCTCCTCAACCAGGCTGGCCGCCGCGGCCAACAGCTCGCCGGTTGGCGTTCTCGTTTTCGGCTTCCCCTCAGTAACCTTGCCCAGCAAGCCGGCCACGAGCTCGCGGGCAGACTCGAGTGCCGGCAACTCACTCGTCGCTCGCAGGGTGCGGCGACCGCCGGGCGCAGCGTAGGCGTAGGGGCGACATCCATGGAGAACGGTGGCGATCGCCTCTGCCAGGACGTCGATCTCGGCGTCTCCCCAGCCGAGCTGGCTAATCCAGACCGTGCCCAGGCGCACGCCCGTCGCCGCGAACGGGCTACCTTCGCCCGGAATCGTGTTCCGGTTCGTGACAATGCCGGCCACATCCAGGATCCGGGCCGCCATGTCGCCCGACAGGTGGACCCCTTCATGTTGGATGCTCTTGGTGTCTATCATCAACAGGTGGTTTTCGGAGACGCCACCCACCAGCTTCAGCCCGCGCGCTTCCAGTTGCTCAGACAGCCGTCGGGCATTGGCCACGATACGGCGTTGCAGCGCTTTGAACGAGTCCGTTTCGGCCAGCCGCAGAGCTACCGCCAGCCCGGCAATGCTGTTTAGATGCGGCCCGCCCTGCTCGCCAGGAAACACAGCCCGATCCAGCTTGCGCCCCACGTCCGCCAGGTGCGTGATGAGCATGGCGCCCCGTGGGCCGCAGAGGCTCTTATGCGTGGTCGTCATCACGACGTCGGCGATGCCAACCGGGCTGGGATGTACGCCTGCGGCGACAAGCCCGGAGATGTGGCTGATGTCCGCCAGGAGCATCGCCCCGACTCGATCGGCCATTGCCCGGAATCGGCGCCAGTCGACCACGGCAGGATAGGCAGAGTAGCCGGCGACTATGAGCCGGGGCTTCACCTCGATCGCCTGCGCTTCGATGGCGTCGTAATCGAGCCGTTGCGACGACTCGTCCACGAAGTAGGGCACGCTTTGATAGATCTTGCCTGAGCGATTGACGCGTGCTCCATGTGACAGGTGGCCGCCGTCGTTGAGATTGAGGCCCATCAGGATGTCACCAGGCTCGAGCAGCGCGCTATACACGGCGTTGTTAGCCGGACCGCCGCTAAGCACCTGGACGTTCACGTAGAGGTCGTCCGGCTTCACCCCGTTGGCCGCAAACAACTCGGCGGCGCGCCGGCGCGTCAGAGCCTCCAGCATGTCGGCGTATTCGACGCCCTTGTAGTAGCGGGGATCGCCGTAGCGGCGATAGTGCGCCAGCTCCGCGTCGAAGTCGAGGATTTCCTTTTCGGTCTGCCGCCGGCTATCCTCGCGGGGGTAGCCCTCGGCATAGATGTTGGCGAAGACCGAAGCGACCGCCTCATTTACCGCGGGCGCCGAGATACTCTCCGAAGGGATCAAGATGACCTTGTCTCGCTGTCGCGCTTCCTCGCGGCGAATCAGCTCGCTCAGGCCAGGGTCCAGTTCATCCAGGCTACCCTGGAACGCGATGACCTGGGACATGTGGGAGGTACTCCTGTCGTTAAGATGGGCCGTTGAACCTGGCGCCTCGCCAGGCGCCCGAGTGCGCTCAGATCGGCTTCGAGGATTCTATCAGGAATCGCCTCTGCTGCGAAGTGCCCGGGCCGCATGACGATAGCTGAGCCGTGGTTAAATGGACTGGTAGTCAGGGGGCACATGGTCCGATTGCGGGCTATAATCGGGTCACGCGTTGCCACCCTGAACCTCGTCGCGATCGCTCGACCAGAACGGCGTCCACGTCCGTTGCGTCCAACGGCGGTTGCACGACCTGCCGGCACAGGGCAGCACACGCCTTGACAGCGAAACGTTCACCTGCATCGAGTTCACCGCATGTCCTTTGACTGGCAGACCGAGGACGCCGCGTGGGACGACCCGGCCCCAAACCGCGCGCCTGCCCCTCCGCCTCGCTGGCAGCGCTTGTTGCCGGTGCTGCTCTTGCTGATCTCTCTTGCTCTTCTCGCCAGCTGGCTGATACGGCGGCAGGTGACCCAACGTCTGGACACCGTCAGTGACTCCATTGGCGCCGACGTGGAAACCAGCGCCCGCATTGTGCGCCAGGCCGCGGCCACCGGCGATCTGGAGCTGTTGGTAACGGTGCTCTCGGGCAACGACGCCGGGTGGGCCGAGGCAGCGCAGCGCCAGCTGCTGGCCGGGGATCTGCTGCACCTGGAGCCGTTCGGACTGCGCTGGCGGCCAGACCAGACGAGCATCCTCACGTTCACCGTCTCCGCCGATTTGCTCCAGGCGGACGTGCAACTCATCGACACCTACGAACAGCCGATCGGAAACGGGGAAGTGAGCGCCGTCCGCCTGGTCCATCACGAAACCTATCGACGGGGCAGCGAGCGGTGGCTGCTGGCGCCCTCGGAGTCGGACGGGACGGAGATGGCAACGTATGAGGGACAGCGCCTCCAGGTCCGTTACCCGGAAGACGAAGCCCTCGTCGTCCGCCCTGTCGCCATCGCCCTCGACGGCAAGCTGACAGAGGCCTGTGGCACGCTGCACGACCTCGATTGTCCCCCCACGCTGGCACTGGAGCTGCGGCCCGAGGCGGCGTTGCTCACCCAGGCGCGCGCCATCGTTCAGGGGCGCTCCACGCCAGATGAGACGCTGGCTCTGCCGTCACCGGCCGTCGTCGGTCTGCCGGCAGACGCCACGGCAGCCCGCGCGCTCTACCGGGCCTATGCCCGCCTCCTCCTGGCTTCACTGCTGGCCACGGACGGCAGCC
>JBFGLK010000184.1:0-6477 GCA_041576195.1 Promineifilaceae bacterium (SeqCode) | reverse complement strand
TCGAGCAGGTGCTGGTACGCCATTGCCTCCTCAATCGGGTTGAGGTCATCGCGCTGGATGTTCTCCACCAGCGCCAACTCCAGGCGCGCCTGCGGGGTCACTTCCTTGACGACGACCGGCACCTCGTTTAGCCCAGCGATCTGGGAGGCGCGCCAGCGGCGCTCGCCGGCGATCAACGTGAACCGCCCGTCGGTCTCCTCGCTGACGATGAGTGGCTGGATGAGTCCATGAGCCTGGATCGACTCGGCCAGTTCTTGCAGGCTCTGAGGGTCGATGGCGATGCGGGGCTGCCGCGGATTGGGCTGGATCGCGTCCACCGGCACCTGGCGCAGGCCGCCGTCGCCCTCCACGCCATCGCCCATTGGAATCAACGCCCCCAGACCCCGTCCCAGGGCTTTTCGCTTCGTCATCGTCGTTCACCGTCTCCCTTCCGAACCTGAAGGCACGGGACGCGTTCGACCGTTCGCGGATAGGCGGTCGCCCCGTACCAACTCCGCCGCCAGCAGCTGATAGGCCAGGGCGCCTGGCGACGTAGGGGCATAGACGTTGATGGGTTGACCGTAGCTGGGCGCCTCGCTGAGGCGGACGTTTCGGGGAATGATGGCCCGGAACACCTTGCCGGCAAAGTGAGTACGGACCTCTTCGACCACCTGCCGGCTCAGGTTCGTGCGCGCATCATACATCGTGAGCATGACGCCGCGAATCGCCAGGCCCTTGTTTAAATAGCGGTTCACCAGGTTGACCGTCTGCACCAGCTGACCCAGCCCTTCCAGGGCCAAATACTCGCACTGCACCGGGATAAGGATCCCGTCGCGGGCCGCGGTCAGGGCGTTCAGCGTCAGCAGGCCCAGGCTGGGCGGGCAATCAATCAGGACGTAATCAAACTCGTCAGCCACGGGCTCCAGCGCGGTCTTCAGCCGGTACTCCCGCGCAATGGCGGTGACCAACTCGACCTCGGCTCCGGCCAGAGCCGGATTAGCGGGCAGGACTCGCAGGCCCCAATGATCATACGTAAGCATGACCATCGTGGCGGTTGCCTGCTCCAGCAGCAGCTGGTAGGTGGAAGTAACCAGCTCCTGCTTGTCGAAACCAAAGCCTGACGTGGCATTGGCCTGGGGATCGACGTCAACTACCAGCACGCGCCGCCCACCGGCGGCCAGATAGGCGGCCAAGTTGACGACGCTGGTCGTCTTGCCCACGCCCCCTGTCTGATTGGCGACGGCATAGATCTTGCTCATCGGTCACACATCGGCGGTGGCCATCAGCCGGGCGACATGACGAACCTTGGATGACAGGTCCTCACGGGTCACTGAGGCGGACGCGATCTGGTTGGCGAATCGGGCGGCAGCCCACATCTCGCCGCCAGTGCGGTGGAGGTGCACGAAAAACGCAGCGGCAAAGATGTCCCCGGCGCCGGTCAAGGAGCGGGCAGTAACCCGCGGCGCGGGGACGTGACGGGACTCCTGTCCGGCGAAGACCGTGCAGCCGGCCTCACCTTGAGTCAAGACCAGCAGCCGGGACCAGCGGCGAAACTGCGCCAGTTGCGCCTGGTCAACCAGGTCCTCTTCGCTTAAGACGACCGCGTCGGCCCGAGGCAGCACGCTGGCGGCGAGCGACCATGTCGCCGGGCGCACACGCCCGTCGCCGTCCCAGGCGCGCATCCAGCCCTGAGGCGTCAGCCCGATGAGATCGCCGGTGAGCCGATCGATCAGGGTTGGGTCCACTTCATCGGCGATCGGGGCCAGGTGGGCGATGGGCGCGTCTAACCAGGCTGCCGGCACGTCGTCCGGCGCCAGCGTCGTGGCCCGTCCGTGTAGCCACTGCCGCCGGCCGGCCGGCAGCTCCTGGTTTTCAAACACCGTGTCCTGATCCGCGGGCACCACGTGAGCCTCCAGGCCGGGCAGCAACGATGCCACCGCCGTGCCTGAGCCGACACTGGTGACGGCGAGCGCCTGGCACCCGAGTGCCCGCGCCGTCATGCCGGCATAGGCAACCGTGCCACCCGGCGTGAATCCGCCGGGGACAACGTCCAGCGCCAGGTGGCCAATGACCAGGTATCGTGTTGATGGCAAAGGGGCCTCCATTGGCGCCCATTCTAGCATACCCAACAGGCGAGCGCATTCCCCCGTCGGCAACAAAAGCGACCATCAAATGCAGCGGCAAACCCGCTGTAACTCCACCCGTAACGCGGGCTGGCTATAATGGCCGTGAAACAGCAAGCTACCCGCCAAGGTCCGCCCCCAAACGTGCTGGCCACGCCAACACAACCTCGATCCGGCCACGGCCAGCACCCGAGAGCGCCCCGGCCGGGCTGCAAGGTCTGGTGTCCGGTCCCGGACTGGCCCAGAAGCTCACTTTGTAAAAGATGCACAAGACTCAACCAGATCTACCAGATACCCAACCTATTGATAATCCTGGGTCCCGGTGCTACCATATGCGGTTGGAGTGCTCGCCAACGTCTTGCCCTGCACCGGCAAGCTCGTCAACCAGTCACCGATCGCCATTCCAGCTATCTAAGACGGACGACCGCGTCGTGACACACCACCCCGCCGGTGAGCGCGTCGCCCGCGAGCGCTTGTCGCTTGGACCGGCTGCGGCCGAAATGAGGACAGGGCAACGCGTTCAGCCGGGATTGCGCTCCGTCAAGCGGATGACCCGTCGGCGCCGCGGTGACGCCAGCCCCAGGCCGGGCTTTTCCGCCTCATGTGGCTGCCGTCCATGGGGCACGACGGCCCGTCGATCGACACCGTCCAGGCTCGTGCAATTAATGAATCTTGAACAGCCACTTGATCCGCTATTGTCCGCTTTGCGAATTGACAGCGGGCGGGTTACACTGCGTGTTGCGCTGATGGCGTCGCCCAGGCCAGCCTGGTGCGTCCTGCCAGGCGCACGCGCCGCGCTCCAGCGGGATGTGTGGGATGCCTCGATACTGCTCGACCCCCGTTCGCCGTCAGGCGATCCCGTAACTGCATCGCGCCAGCGTCCGTCTGAGCTACGTTAGCCGCGGGCGCCTATTGGCCTCGCGGCTATCAGGTCGCTCCGCCGGCTGCCGTGTACCTAACTCGCCGCGCCGGGAACAGGTAAACGCCATGTCTCATCCATTCCGCTTCATCGTCATGACCCCACCGTCCTTGCCGGACGTGTCACTGGCTATCGCGGCCAGCCGGCGTGGTGAGCTCGGCGTCATCGATTTCACCTTCACGGTCGATCCGCGCGAGGCAGTCGCGCTTTCCGCCCAGGTTCCGCGCTTCACAGATCGGCCCTATGGCGCCAAGGTTCGTGTGGATCAATCCGAAATGCTGTCCGCGCTGCTCGAGTCAGCGACGGATCAGCTGGACACGCTCATTCTCAGCGGCCAGGACGAAGCGAGGCTGCGCGCCCAGGTGGAAGCCGTGCACGCGACCGGGCGTCAGGCGCTCACCGAGGTCATTGACCTCGCGGGCGCCCGCGTGGCGGCCCACGTCGGCGCCGACGCCCTGATCGCCAAGGGCAATGAGGCCGGCGGCTACGTGGGCGAAGAGACCACGTTCATCCTGCTCCAGGCGCTTCTTCAGGCGAGCGATCTGCCTGTCTATGCCCACGGCGGCATCGGCGAGCACACCGTGGCCGCCTGCTACGTGGCTGGCGCCGCCGGCGCCGTGCTCGACGCCCAGGTGCTCCTGGCCCGCGAATCTCGGCTGCCGCGTCAGGTGCGCGAACGCATCGCGGCGATGGATGGGAGTGAGACGACGACACTCGGCGGCGAGCTAGGTCGATCGTTACGCCTCTATTTGCGACCTGGACTGGCGGCGGCCACAGAGTTACGTGATCGCATCACAGCCCTGATTCGCGAGGAGGCGAGCCCTGCTGCCCGGCGTCTCGCTTGGCAAGCGGCCGTGGCCGGGCGCGTCGGCTGGCAGGATCCCGAGGAGAACGCGCTCTTGCTAGGCCAGGACGCGGCGTTCGCGGCCGACCTGGCTGACCGGTTCGTGACCGTTGCCGGCATCATCGACGGCCTCAAGGCCGCCATCGAAGCCCACGTCGCCGTTGTCCAGGTACAGTCCCCGCTCGACCGCGACGCCTCGCTGGCGCAGTCCCACGGCACGCGCTATCCCATCGTCCAGGGGCCTATGACGCGGGTCAGCGATCGCCCGGCGTTTATTCACTCCGTGGCCGAAGCCGGCGCCCTCCCATTCCTGGCGCTGGCGCTGATGCGCAAGGATGAGGTGCTGCCCCTGCTTGCCGAGACGCGTCAGGCGCTCGGCGGACGCCCGTGGGGCGTGGGTATCCTGGGTTTCGTGCCCCCGGCGCTGCGCCAAGAGCAACTCGAGGCGATGATGGAGGTCCCACCGGACTACGCCATCATCGCGGGCGGTCGTCCAGATCAGGCGCTGGCCCTCGAGCAGAAGGGGATCCCCACCTATTTGCACGTGCCCTCGCCCGCACTCCTGGAGATGTTCTTGAAGCAAGGCGCGAATCGGTTCATCTTCGAGGGACGCGAGTGCGGCGGCCACGTTGGTCCGCGCTCGAGCTTCGTGCTCTGGAACTCGATGATCGACGTGCTGGCCCACCACCTGGCCTCCGATCGGCAAGCCTATCCGCCGGATTACCACATTCTGTTTGCCGGGGGCATCCATGATGCCCGCTCGGCCGCCATGGTGGCCACGATGGCCGCTCCGCTGGCCGAACAGGGTGTGCGCATCGGCGTCCTCATGGGCACCGCCTACCTGTTCACCGCGGAAGCCGTCAGCTCCCAGGCGATTCTGCCGGCATTTCAGGACGAGGCGATCAAGGGCCAGAGCACGGTCGTCGTCGAGACCGGCCCCGGCCACCTGACCCGCTGCCTGCCCACCGCCTTTGTCGACGCCTTCGAACGTACGAGAGAGCAGCTCGTCCGGGACAACGCCAGCGCCGAGACGATGCGCGAGGAGCTGGAGGCGCTGAACGTCGGCCGGCTCCGCATCGCCAGCAAGGGCATCACCCGCCATCCGCAGTATGGGCAGGACCCTGACGCACCGAAGTACATCGCGTTGGACGAAGCGGAACAGCGCGCACAGGGCATGTACATGATCGGCCAGGTCGCCGGCCTGCGCGATCGGGCGACGACGATGGTCGCCCTGCACGAGGAGGTCACTGCGCAGAGCGCGCGCTTCCTGCAGACCGTGCCGCCCTTCCAGGTGCCGGCACCCACCCTCGCCCCCGCCCGCCCCTCCCGCGTGGCGATCGTCGGGATGGCCTGTGTCCTTCCCGGCGCCGGCGATCTGAAGACCTACTGGGAGAATATTCTTGACAGCGTCGACTCAGTCACGGAAGTGCCGGCGGAGCGCTGGGACTGGAAGCGCTACTTTGATCCAGACAAAAAGGCGCCGGATCGCATCTACTCTCGCTGGGGCGGCTTCATAAAGGACGTCCCGTTCGATCCGCTGGACTATGGCATGCCGCCCAACTCGGTCAAGTCGATCGAGCCGGTGCAGCTACTCATGCTTGAAGTCGTCCGGGCGGCTCTGGACGACGCCGGCTACGACCGACGACCCTTCGAGCGCGAGCGCGCCTCGTGCGTGATCGCCGTGGGCGGCGGCCTGGGTGACCTTGGCACACAATACGGTTTCCGCTCCTACGTTCCCCACTTCCTGGACGGCACGTCCGACGAGGTGATGGAGCAGATCATGCGCAAGCTGCCGGAGTGGACGGAGGACTCCTTTCCCGGCATCCTGCTCAACGTCCTGGCCGGGCGCGTGGCCAATCGATTCGACCTCGGCGGCGCCAATTTCGTCGTCGACGCCGCCTGCGGTTCCTCCCTGGCAGCGCTCGACGCCGGTGTGAAGGGCCTGGAGGCACGTGAGGTGGATCTGGCGATCGTCGGTGCCGGCGAGACCGTCCAGAGCCCGTTCGGCTTTCTCGCCTTCAGCAAGACCCAGGCGCTCTCGCCAACGGGCCGCTGTCGCCCGTTTGACGAGGACGCCGATGGTATCGCCATCAGCGAAGGGCTTGCCGTGCTCGTCCTCAAGCGCCTGGAAGATGCGCAGCGGGACGGGGACCGCGTCTATGCTGTCATCGACGGCGTCGGCGCCTCCAGCGACGGCCGTGATCGCAGCCTGACCGCGCCTCGGCCCATCGGCCAGATGCGGGCGGTCAACCGCGCCTATCGCAAGGCAGGCGTGTCGCCGGCTACGGTCCGCCTTTTCGAGGCGCACGGGACCGGAACCACCGTCGGCGATGTGGCCGAGGCCGAAACGCTCGACACGGTATTGAAGCACGCCCATGCCCGCCCGAAGACGGCGGCGCTCGGCTCCGTGAAATCAATGATCGACCATACGAAGAGCACGGCCGGGCTGGCCGGCCTGATCAAAGTGGCGCTGTCGCTTTATCATCAGGTGCTTCCCCCCACCTTGGTTAACAAGCCAAACCGCAAGCTCTACCAGGATGACAGTGCGCTTTATGTCAATAGCGAGCTGCGTCCCTGGATCCGCCACCCACGGGAAGAGGCCCGGCGGGCCG
>JBFGLK010000183.1:0-6551 GCA_041576195.1 Promineifilaceae bacterium (SeqCode) | reverse complement strand
CGACGTCGGTCGGGTCATTGTACATGTAGGAGACGACGTTCTTCCCGGGCGCCAGGATGTCCGGTTTGACGAAGCCGTCGCGCGTCGGGCCGGATGCCGACCAGTCCGGGATGGCGTCATCGGCCCAATAGCCCGGGGTACGGGCGCTATCGACCGCTCCGACCGTGATCACGTAGGGGTCGTTGCCCGGCACGGTCACGCTCTCGGGCGCCGGGCCCGTGTTGCCGGCAGCCGCCAGGACGACGATGCCGGCAGCCCAGGCGGCCTCGACCGCCCGGTTGAGCGGGTCGACGAAATAGGGCGTCGCGACGTCGGCGCTCAGGCTCAGGTTGAGCACGCGGAGGGTGTCGGTGAACGCATCACGATGCTCGACCACGTACTGGATGCCCTGGATGACGTCGGCGTAGGTGCCCTTGCCGTCATCGCCCAAAACGCGAACGCTGAGGATGCTCGCCTCCGGAGCCACACCCAGCCGCACGTTGGAGTGATAGTCCTCGGTGTTGCTCCAGATGATGCCGGCCACGTGCGACCCGTGGCCGTAACCGTCCTGGCTGTTTAGATAGTCGGTGAAGCAATACCCGCCGGCCTCGTCGTACGTGCCCTGGCAGTCGGGGGCCTCGGTCACGAAGTCGGCCTGACCGTAAAAGTGGTCTTGCACGACGTCGCCCAGCGTGTTGCGGGTGTCCTCGTCGAAGAAGACGCCGCTGTCCACCACCGCCACGCCCACACCGGCCCCCGTCAGACCCTGATCGTGGGCCACGTCGGCCCCCAGATCGATGGGCAGCGGATTGACCACCCGGTAGCGCCGCGGATCCTCGGTTGGCTGTACGTCGGGGGTGCCGTCCCAGCTGTCCCGCAGCCTCGTCAGGCTGACGAACTTGGCAGCGTCGTCGTAGAAGTAGGCCGTGCCGTCTGGGGATACCGATAGCGGCCCGTTGTATTCGCTGAAGCCGTCGTAATGGAAGACCAGCAAGCCGCTCGGCGTCAGGATGCGGTAATGTCCATCCTGGTCGGCCAGGTGCAGGTTGCCGTTGGTGGCCAGGATCGGCCCGGCGTCGATGCCGCCCAGGACCGGATGTGCCCAGTTGACCGTCCCGTCGGCGGCCGAAAGGGCCAGGACGACGACGCCGCTGACGGCCAGAAAGACCTGATCCTCGCCGGCCGCCACGAGCGGCGAGCTCAGAAAGCGCCAGTCCGCGCTCTCCCCCGTGTAGATCCAGCGGACCTGGCCCGCCGGATCCAGCGCATACAGCACCCGCTCCCGGGTAGCCAGATAAATGTTGCCAGCGCTGTCGATCGCCGGTCGGGCGACGATCTGATTTGGCGTCGCGAAGGAGAAGAGCAGCTGGCCGCTCGCCGCGTCGAGGGCCTCGAGCCGGCCCGGCAGCCCGCTGATGAGGACGATATTGCCGGCCACCTGCGGCGCGAGCCGATAGGGCTGGCCCGCCGGCGCCGTGTACGTCCACAACGCCTGGCCAGTGGTTGAGTCCAGGCGCGTCAGGAGGCCGGTCTCTGAAAGGACGTATACCGCCCCGTCCGGCGCGGCCGTCGGCGGCGCCAGGAACCTGCCGGCCGTCGCCGGCTGCGTGTAGGTCCAAAGGCCGGTCCCGCTTACCGGGTCCAGACCGTAGACGAACTCCGCGTCGTCCGCCATGACGATAGCCGCGGGCGTGGCGGCCAGGCCACCGATCGGCCGGACCGTGTCGTCCCCGGATGGGTGCGCCGTCCAAGTCCGGCTGCCATCCGGGGCGATGGCGAACGCCCGGCCGCTGGCGGCGGCCAGGATCGTGCCGTCCGGCCCAAGGACGGGCGGGCTGTTGAAGTCGAGGCTGGAGGTGAACGTCAGGCTGGCCCGCAGGCTGCCGTCGCCGTTGACGAGAACGGCCTTGCCGTTCTTTGAAATGGCGAAGGCGCCCCCATCCGGCAGGATGAGGGGGGCCGTGCTCTTCTGGCCAGGAATGACGATGTCCTGGTCGTAGAGGCGGTGGCGGCGATCGGTCACCCAGCCGTCGTCCGTGGCCGGGCGCACCGTCTGGTTGCGCACGACCGCGCTAACCCCCGGCTGGCGGGCCAGGGCGCCGAGCTGTCCGACGGGTATCGTGGCGGCCACGGCGTCGATCAGGCGCAGCTCGGCCGTCATCTGGCCGCCGGCGCGGGCGACCGCCCGGGCCGCCGCCTGGGCCGAGGTGGCCGAGACGATGACGGATGGGTCGGCGCCCGCCGCAGCGAGCAAGGCGGGATCCAGATAAGCGGGCCCCGAGGGGAGCGGCGCCACAGGCCAGCCCACCAGCGGAAGCAACAGCGCCACGGCCAGCCAGAGCCTGAGCCAGGCCGGCCAGCCGTTCCATCGCCCAATTCGCCGTCGCATCAAAACAGACATCCCGTTACGCTTGGTCCAGGCGGCCCCGGGCTACGTGCCCGAACGTGACCGCGTTCCGAACGCGACCGACCGGTTACTCCTGCGGAACCCAGCCGTTCAACGTCATGAAGCTGTTCGACCAGGTGTAGTTCTCATCCCAGGACCAGGCCGTGCTCCAGATGTAGTTGTCGCCAACGAAGGCGCCGCCACTCCAGGCGAAGCCATCCAGCCAATTATAGTCGGCATCCCACATGGTGGCATCCGGGGGCATAAAGCTCCCGCTCCAGGCGAAGCCGTCGAGGAGCGGGTTGCCGTCCGCGTCGACCAGGACGTAGTTGCCGTCGGCGTCCAGGTTGGCGGGGCCGCCGAAGTGCTGCTCACCGGAAAGGTCGAGGGCGACGTCCAGCCCCTGGTTGGCGCAGCCGGTCTCCGTGCTATCGACGGCGTCGGCCGCGTTGACCATGCCGGCACCCTGCTGGAATACGCTGTAGGCCAGCTCGCTCTGGGCGTCAAGGGCCGGATGCGCGCTGGCCATCAGGCGACACTTGACGTCGTCTGGGGACAACGCCGGCTCCTGCGCGAGCATCAGCGCGGCGACGCCGCTGACCACGGCCGTGGCCTGAGACGTTCCCGACATCATGAAGTAGTTGCCCGCGAGCTGGTATTCAGGGTAAGACGTGGCGAGCTGGGCGAAGGGTGACACGAGCCCGGCGATGTGCCCGCCCGGCGCGAGCAGCTCCGGCTTGATAAAGCCCTCGACCGTGGGACCGGCGGCGGAGAAGGAGGCCAGCACGTCATCCGAGGCGTCGCTCGGGGTGTAGCTGTCGGTCATCGCGCCGACGGTGATGACGTAAGGCACGTTGCCGGGCACACCGACGGTCATCGGATCGGGACCGCCGTTGCCGGCAGCGGCGACGACGACGATGCCCGCCTGCCAGGCTGCCATGACCGCCTGATTGAGCGGGTCATCCCAGTAATAAGACATGGGCGGGGCGCTGAACGACAGATTCACCACGCGGATGTTGTAGGTCTCTTTGTAGGCGACCACTGCCTCCAGGGCCGCGATGACGTCGACGTAGCTGCCGGCCCCGTTCTCGTCGAACGCCCTGACCGGGAAGAGGCTGACGCCGGGGGCGACGCCGGCGAAGCCGTCGACGGGCGTGTCGCTGTTGGCGATGATGCTGGCCAGATGGGCGCCGTGGCCGCTGCCATCCGTGGTCAGCTGAGCCGGCACGACCAGAGCCCCGGTCATCGCGTCATACTGAGCCACGACGCGGGGCTGCCCGGCCGGGTCCTTGAGCAGCGCAGGGTGGAGCCAGAAGCCCGTGTCCACGATGGCCACGGTGACCCCCGCGCCAAGAAGATCGTCATCGTGCAACGGATCGGCGTCGATCAGCTGGTTATACGCCAGGTTGCCGCCCGGAGGTGGCGGGGCGGCCTCCGTGTAGACGACGTCGAGCGCCAGACTGTCAAGGGTCAGCGCCTCCCGCTTGTCGATCGACCCGGAGGCTCCTATGCGGAGGTGAACGACATGGCCGACGTAGGCCGACAGGTCGAAGCCGTAGGCCTGCGGCGCGTTGTCGTTGGCCGGACCGGCCAGACGAGCCAGCTCTGTCCAGCTCGCGCCGTCGTCAATTGAGACCTCCACGGCGAAGTAGTCCGAGGCGTCGTCAAATGACTTGCGTCGGGCGTTGAAGCTCAGGCTGGCGGCCGCGGCGCCGGAGAGATCCGCTGCGCGTCGCACGCCGCTGCCCTCATCGCGCAACGAGAGCATGCCGCTCGCCACGCGGATGTCGCCCAGGAGAACGCCGTCGCTTTCGCCGATCTCCTGCCAGTCGCCCGCCCAGGCAAGGCTCCCGTCGTTGTTGCTAAATGCCACCTGGTCAAACAGGTCCCGGGCCGTCACGACGATCGGGGCCGTCCCTAGCTCGAGGGGCCGGTCGGCGTAGACGCGGGCGCCGGCGCTCGCCGCCAGGCGCGCCTCCTGGGCCGGCGACAGGCGGGCGGCCACGGCGTCGATCAGGCCAAGTTCACGCGTGACGTGACCTCCCACGCCCTGGACGAGCTGGCGGGCGGCAGAGGCTGACCCGGCCTGCACGATATACGAGCCGGCAGGGGCGGCGGTGATGCCGGCAGCCGGCCGACCGGCGCGCAGAAAGGCCACGGCCGCCAGCAGCAGCACACCGAAGAGGAAAAGCGGCAGACGCGCTGTCGGCCGGCTCGATGCCCGATGATGGCTTCCTTGTTCGTGCATGGTTCCCAATCCTTGTCCCTGGCCTGGTGATCGCCGCCAGGACCCTGGCGGCGTTTCACCGCGATCGTGGCCGGTCGGGCGAGGCGCCGAATCCCTCCGCGGCGGCTCGCTGCCTGGTGGCGGGCCCATAGGCTGGATGCCCCGGGGCCACCGGCCCGGCTTGTGCTCTGTCTTTCATGTCACGGGTCTTCCGGGCTCCCTCCGCAGAAGACAGGCCCGCCGGCGCTCGGGACCGCCTGCCCTCTCCCCACCCGGGTGTCACCAGCCCCCGGGCTCCCTCAGTATAGACGCGAAACCGGCGGAGCGCTTGCTCCGCCGGTGGGAAAAAGGTCACATTGAGTGTAGCCGACTTTACAGTCGTGCTGTGACCGCCTTGACGGTCAGCCTATTCCTGGGGCACCCACTGATTGATCCCGGTGGTGGCCGTCGACCAGATGTAGTTGTTAGACCAGGTATAGTTGTTGGACCAGGTGTAGTTACCGCTCCAGGCGAAGCCGTTGCTCCAGGTATAGTTGTTGGACCAGATGTAGTTGCCGCTCCAGGCGAAGCCGTTGGTGAAGGCATAGCCGCCGCTCCAGGCGAAGCCGTCGACCGTCGCGCCCGCCTCGTTGACGATGGTGAACTCGCCGGTGGTGGGGTCCTGGCGGGCCAGGCCGCCGAAGTGCTGGGTGCCGGCCAGGTCGGCGGCGATGTTCAGGCCCTGGTTGGCGCAGTTGGTCGCCGTGGTGGCGATGGCATCGCCGGCGTGGATCATGCCTGCGCCTTGCTGGAAGATGGCGTAGGCTAGCGAGCCGGTGCTGGTCACCGCCGGGCGCGCGCCCGACATGAGGCGGCACTTCACCTGATCGGGCGTCAGGCTCGGGTTCTGCTCCAGCATGAGCGCCACCACGCCGCTGGTCACGGCCGTGGCCTGCGAGGTGCCGGACATCATGAAGTAGTTGCCGGCCAGCAGGTACTGGGGATGATCGAGTCGCAGCCGGGCATTCGGGGAGACCAGACCGGCGATATGCCCGCCCGGCGCCACCACTTCCGGCTTGACGAACGCCTCGACCGTGGGGCCGGTGGAGGAGAACGAGGCCAACTCGTCGTCGCCCGCGATCGTGGGCGTGTAGTTGTCGGTCATCGCCCCGACCGTGATGATGTAGGGCACGTTGCCGGGCACGCCGATGCTCATGGGGTCCGGCCCGGTGTTGCCGGCAGCCGCCACCACGACGATGCCGGCCTGCCAGGCCCGCATAACGGCCTGGTTCAGGGGATCGTCCCAGTAGTAGGATTGCGGCGGCGAGCTGAACGACAGGTTCATGACGCGGATGTTGTAGACGTCCTTATACTGGACGACGGCGTCGATGCCGGCGATGACGTCGACGTAGCTGCCGACGCCGTTCTCGTCAAACGCCTTCACCGGGAAGAGCTTGACGTCTGGAGCCACGCCGGCGAAGTCGCTGCCGATCGGGGTGCGGCTGTTGGCGATGATGCTGGCCAGGTGCGAACCGTGACCGCTGTCGTCTGTGCTGCGATGAGCCGGGGTGACCATTTCGCCGGCGATGGCGTCATATTGGCCGACCACGCGATGGACACGCGAGGGTGAGAAAAGGAGCCCTGGGTGCAGCCAGAAGCCGGTATCCACGATGGCTACGGTGACCCCGCTGCCGTCGATGCCCGACAGGTGCAGGTCCTTGGCGCCGACCAGCGACGGATAGTACAGGTTGCCGACTGGCTGCGAGAGCGTGGTCAGCGACTGGAAGTTGTTGATCCGCAGGTTGTCGACGTAGAACGTCTCCCGAGTGTCAATGGAGGCCGAGCTGTTGAGGCGGATCTTCATGGCCGTGCCGGCAAAGGCCGAGAGATCCAGCGCGAACGCGCTCATCGTGGCCTCGTTGGCCGGACCGGTCAGACGATAGACCTCTACCCAGGTAAGACCACCATCGTCCGATACCT
>JBFGLK010000182.1:0-6596 GCA_041576195.1 Promineifilaceae bacterium (SeqCode) | reverse complement strand
CGAGCGCGGCCGCCATGGCCGGCTCGACGCGCTACCGGCCATGGCCGTCCTTCTCCAGCCCCTGCTCACCCCCGCGTGCGCCGGCGTCCTTCTATCCGTGGATCCGGTGGCCCGGCGACGGGACCGGCTGGTCATCAGCGCCGCCTGGGGCCTGGGCGCGGGCGTGGCCGACGGCCGGGTCCCAGGCGATGCGGAGTGGGTGCGGCGTGACACGTTGGATCTGGACCATCGCCGCGTGGCGGTGAAGGATCGCCAGATCGTCCTCGGGCCGGACGGTGTGATCGAGGCGGCGGTGCCGGCAGAACGTGTCGCCCTCCCGTGCCTGCCGGCAGCCTGGCGCCGTCGCCTGGCCCAGTATGGCCTGGCGCTGGAGCAGGCCGCAGGGCGGCCACAAGACGTCGAGTGGGCCATCGCCGATGGCCAGGTGTGGATCCTGCAAAGCCGTGCCCTCACCGCATTGCCGCCCGAGTTGGCTGAAACGCCGCCGTTCCCCGTGGAGTGGATCGATGCGGCCGACGCCCGGCGCTTCTGGAGCCTGAGACCCCTGCCCGATCGCCCCGCCGACGTTTTGCGCCCTCTAGAGCTTGACCAGGTCGACGCCCGGGTGGGCGCCTCGCGCGACGGCCATCACTTCGCCGGGCGCGACCCGGTCAACACGTGGCGCGTGGTCAACGGCCGGCTGTATGAGGGCAGCGTCCCGAACGAGCTGAGCCCGGGCGACCGCCGCGTGCGCTGGCAGCTGCTCCTTGATCTGAACCAGCGTCTGGAAGCGACGGGGCAGACGAATTGGGATTACTGGGGACCGGAGATCGTGAGCGCCATCGAGCGCCTTCGGGCGTTCGACAGTGGAGCTGCCGACGGCCCCGCCCTGGCCGCGCACGTGGAGGACGCTCTCGGCACCTACCGCCGGCTGTGGATGTTTCACGGGCCGATTTTCGTTCGTGACACCCGGCCTCTGCGCGAAGCCTTCGCGACCGTCACCGGGCTGACCGGCGAGTCCGGCGAGCAGGCGCTTCAAGGCCTTCTGGAGGGCGAGGAGACCGTGGCGACAGCCATCGTCGATAGGCTCTATGCTCTGGCTGTGTTGGCTCGGGCGACCCCGGGCCTGCCTGAACGGCTGGCCGCGGGCGTCGGCGAGACGCTCACCTGGCTGGAAGCGACCGATGACGCGGAGGCGTTCCGGGCGGCCCTGGATAGCTTCCTGGCGGATTTCGGCCAGCACAATGGCGATGGCTATGGCTCCGAAGCCACCTTGCTCACGCCTACCTGGGCGGAGGCGCCGGCGCTCGTGCTGGAGCTCGTGGCCGCCTATCTCTCGTCCGATGGTGAGCCCCCGAGCGTTGTCCGGCGCCGGGCTCGGCAGGCGCGCGACGAGCGCGAGGCGGCCCTGCTGGCGACGTGCGATGACGCGGCGGCCATCGACCGCTGGCGCGCCTTGTTGGCGCAGGCGCGGCGAGATCGCCAGATCATGGATGAGCACAACCATGCCATTGATCAGTCGACCCTCGGCTGCCTGCGCCTGGCGGTGTTGGCCGCCGCCCGCTGGCTCGTCGCCCGCGGCGATTTGGCTTCGGTCGAAGACGTTTTCTGGCTCCGGGCCGAGGAGATCGTGGCTGCGCTTCGCCGGCAAGAACCGCATGGCCTGGCGCCAATCGTAACCGCACGCCGGGCGGAGGTCGAGCGGCTCTCACACCTGGAAGCGCCGGCCTGCCTCGGGGTTCCGCCCGCCGGGTTGCCGGCCCGCCCGGCCGAGCCAGAAGTGCCACTGGAGACAGGCGGCCTCGAAGCGTCAAGCCCAGCACTGCTACGAGGACTGGGGGCCAGCCCTGGCCGGGCCACGGGACGCGCCCGGATCGTGCTGGCGGGGACGCTCAGGCCAGACCTGGGGCCGGGCGACATCCTCGTCGCCCACAATGCCGGACCCCTCTGGACGCCCTACTTCCCGCTGCTGGCGGGCATCGTGCTGCAGGAGGGCTCCCTCGGCCAGCATGCGGCCATTACCGCCCGCGAATACGGCGTGCCGGCCGTGGTTCAGGTGCCAGATGCCATCCGTCTCATTCCAGATGGCGCTGGCCTGGCGCTCGATGGGGAAGAGGGCACTGTCAAGATTATTGAGGATTTTGGATCGCGGATCTCGGATTCACGATAACGCGCCGAGTAGTCGGTCGAATGGTCCATTGTCTTCGGCAGGCAACGCTCTGGCAGAAGCTCCGGCGATTGCAGAGGTCTTTCTAGCGGACCATTCACAATCCGCAATCCACCCTCCCCTCAGTCGCCCCCCAACAGCTGATCGATCGCCGCGGCCAGCTGGGCCAGGTTACGGGCGGGGTAGACGCGGTCGCAGAGCGGCTCGTAGAGCAGCATGTCGCTATCGCCGGTGCCCCACTGGCGGCGCGACTCCGGGTTGAGCCAGATCAGGGTCCGCGCCCTGCGCTGCAGGTCCTGCACCAGGTCCACCCGCGGCGCGTTCCAGCTGTTGCGCCCGTCCCCCAGGATGATCACCGTGGTGCGGCTGTTGACGGCGGCCAGATGCTTGTCAAAGAACGTCTCCAGGCTGCCGCCCAGGTCGGTTCGCCAGGGGCCGCCGGGAATGGTGTCCCGGGCGGCCTGGATCGCCTCGTTGACGCGGCTCGTGTCCATGGTCACTGTGATCTCGGTCAGGTCGGCGTAGAAGGCGAAGCTGCGGGCGCGGGAGACCTGGTCTTGCAGCTCGTAGACCAGGCGCAGCATGAACTCGACGGCCGCGCGCATGGAGTTGGAGACGTCACAGATGAGCACCAGGCTGGGCTTGAGCTTCTGCTTTTTGAAGCGAAGCTCGAAGGGGATGCCGGCATAGCGCTGGTTAGCCCGGATGGTGGCCTTGGCGTCAAACTTGCCCTCGGCCCCCCGCTTGCGCCGCAGCGCGGCCCGGCTGCGGAGCTGGGCCACCAGGCGCTTCACCTCCCGGCGCAGCTCGTTGGCCTCCTCCTCGCTCAGCGCCTCGAACGGCTTGTGCATCAGGTCGGGTCCGTGCAACTCGTCCGGGCGCCGCTCGCGGTCCTGGGCCAGTTGATCGCCGATCTGGCGGCCAACCTGCTGGGCGATCTGCTCGGCCAGCGCCTCCCGATTGGCCTCGACCACGCCCATGAGCTGCGCGATCGCCTCCTGGCTCATGCCCAACGCCTGCAACTGGGCGACGAGTTCACGCATCAGCTCCTCAAGCTGGGCGAAGCCCAGCTGGCGCAGCATGCGCCGGGTCACCCATTTGCCTTCGCGCGGGTTGTTCGCCCACTGGGCCCCGGCTTGACGGGCCATCTCCTCCAGCTCCTCCCTGGTGGGGCCGTCGCCGCTCGTCAGCCACTCCATGAGCCGTTGCAGGCGCCCGGTCAGCGCGGACAGCGCCGCCTTGAGCATCTCCTGCTCCTCCGGGCTCAGATCCTCCATGGCATTCTGCAAGGGCGGGCCGCCGCTGCCGAAGTAGAGCGGGAAGAGCTCGTTAAAGGCGGCGAAATCCTCGGCATCTTTGATGAGCGTCGCCCGCAGGGACTCGCGAAAGACCGTCTTGTCGATCACGCCGAGGGTCCCGACGGCGCGGAGCGCGTCTTGCGACTCGGCCAGCGACACGCGCACGCCGGCGGCGCGCAGTCCGTGAATGAACTCGACAACCCGTTGATCCATGGAACGCCTCCGCGTGGGCCGATTTCGCGGGCCAGGGCCCGGCTAGTTGTCGCGACCGGGGCCGGGCTGGCGCCCGCCATTGCCGATGCGGCGCCGCGCCTTGGCCACGTCGGCCTCATACTTGAGCAGCACGGTGATGGTGTTGCGCAGCGTCTCCCCGTCGATCTGCTCCGCGTTCAGGGCGACGAGCGCCCGGGCCCAGTCCAGCGTCTCGCTGATGCTCGGGATCTTGCGCAGGTCCAGGTTGCGCAACTGCTGCACGATCTCCACCGCCTGCCGGGCCAGCTCGGGCCGCAGGTCGGGCACCTTCAGACGCACGATCTCCGTCTCGGTAGCCAGGCTGGGGTAGTCGACGTAGAGGAACAGGCAGCGCCGTTTGAGCGCTTCGCTCAGCTCGCGGGTGTTGTTGCTGGTCAGCAGGACCATGGGTTGGTGGCGGGCGGCGATGGTGCCCAGCTCGGGAATGCTGACCTGGAAGTCGCTGAGCACCTCGAGCAGAAACGCCTCGAACTCGACGTCGGCGCGATCGATCTCGTCGATGAGCAGGACGACGGGGTCGGCTGAGGTCAGGGCGGTGAGGAGAGGGCGGGGCAGGAGGAAGTTCTCGGAGAAGAAGACGTCGTCTTCGGCGGCCAGGCGCCCGGCGGCCTCAGCCAGGCTGCCGGCAGTGCCGACAATGTCCCGAATCGAATCCCGGAGCAGCTGCGTGTAGAGCATCTGCTTGGCATATTCCCACTCGTAGAGCGCCTTGCTTTCGTCGAGCCCTTCGTAACATTGCAGCCGAATGAGTGGGCGATCCAGCGCCCGGGCCCAGACCTTGGCCAGCTCCGTCTTGCCCACGCCGGCGGGCCCTTCGGCCAGGATCGGCTTGCACAGGGATTGGGCCAGGTAGACGACAGTCGCGATCTCCTCGTTGGCGATGTATTGCTGCTGGCTCAAACGCTTGAGGACGTCCTGGATGTCGGTGAACATGCGTCTCTTCTCCGTTGTTAACGCGCCGGCCGCGGGGTCGTGGCGCGGGCTGCCCGTGGATTGTAGACGGGATAGGGCAAAGCGCAAGCGCGTGGCGGGCCGGTTCAGGCAGCCTTCAGGGTTGGACGACGGCGTCTCATCAACCCACGGGCCGGCTCAGGAATATCGTCTCGCCGGCGGGCCGAAAGCCGAGCGCGGCGTAGAGGCCCCGGGCCGGCGCGTTGTCCGCCCAGCAGGCGATGCGGGCGCTCCGGCAGCCGGCCTGGCGCAGCCGGTCCAGCGCGGCGAGGAGCAGATGGCGGCCCCAGCCGCGTCCCTGGGCTGCCGGCACGAGCCCGATCGGCTCGATCTCGCCCTCGTCGGGGTCGGGCCGGCGCAGCCAGGCGCAGCCGACCGGCTCGGGGCCGTGGAGCAGGAAGAGCATGTCGGCCGCCCGCCCCCCGGTGCCGGCAAGCTCGGCCCGGAGCTCATCCGGCCCATCGTAGGGCTGGTACCATGGGTGCGGGCCGAAGGCCGCGTCGTAGAGGCGCAGGAAGTGGCGCGCGGCCGCCGCGGGCGGATAGACGCGCAGCGCCAGGCCGGGTGGCAGCGCCGGCGCCGGCAACCCGCCCAGGTCGGCCAGCCGCAGGTGCACCTCCACGTGCTCGACGACGAAGCGCCGGGCGAGCAGAAAGCGCCCTGCCGGGCCTTCAAGATCGGACACGGCGGCCGAGAGCGCCTGGTAGCCGGCGTCCGCCGCCCTCGACGCCACTGCGGCAAGAAGCCGGTCGCCGTGCCCCTGGCGCTGGTAATCGGGGTCGACGGCCAGATGCAGGGCCGCCAGGCCGGGCAGCCCGGGCACCGGCCGTAGCCAGGCGGCGCCCACGGGGCGGCCGGCGGCTACGGCGATCTGGGCATCGTCGGCCAGCGCGGACGCCGCGAGGCCGCACCCGGCGCGCGCGAGCAACCGGGCCAGCGCCGCGGCGTCAGCTGAACGCCGATCCCGAATCACGGCGCATCTGGCGGATCCGCCAGATGCCGGCGCGCGCGGCTTTGCAGCCGTTCGCGGTAGGCGTCATAGTCCGGCACGCGGTGCTCGTAGGGCTCGTGCATCAGGGGCGAGGAGATGATGAAGTCGGCCGTGGACCGGTTGTTGGCTGTGGGGATGTTCCACACGACGGCCATGCGCAATAGCGCCTTGACGTCCGGGTCGTGCGGCTGTGGCTCCAACGGGTCCCAGAAGAAGATGAGCATGTCGATCTCCCCCTCGGCGATGCGCGCCCCGACCTGCTGGTCACCGCCGAGGGGGCCGCTCTGGAAGCGGGTGACCGGCAGGGCCAGCGCCTCCTCGAGTAGCGCCCCGGTGGTGCCGGTGGCGAAGAGTGTGTGCCGGCTCAGCGTCTCCCGGTTGAAGGTGGCCCAGGCGATGAGATCGTCCTTCTTGTTATCGTGCGCCACCAGGGCGATGCGCTTGTGCGTAGGCAGGGAGGCGAGGCGTTCTTTCATGGGCCGTCCGTCCAGGCTGGCGAGGTCTTTCTCAGACCCCGCAGGTTTGGCAGACCTGCGGGGTCTAAGAAGACTACCCGCGCGAGCCGCGGACGGCAATAGGCATTTGTCCTATATGGGCCACCGGCACGGCCTAGCCCTTCCTTGCTCTATCGCCTCTCTTCCCCTAAGATCGGGGCGATGATTCCCATCCTGGGCCGCTACGGCCCGTTTTTTCTCTACAGCTACCAGGTGATCTGGGGCCTCGGCCTTGGCGCCGGCCTCTGGCTCGTCTATCGTCAGAGCCCACCCCCGCGCCGCGCCCGCGACTGGCTGGACCCGCTGCTCGTTGCGCTGGCCGCCGGCGCCGTCGTGGGTCGCCTGGCCTTCGTCTGGGTCAACGGCGACTACTTCCAGCTGCACCCGCAGGAGGGCTGGATGCTCTGGCGCGGCGGCCTCAGCTACCACGGGGTGCTGTTCGGCAGCCTGGGCGCGCTGGCGCT
>JBFGLK010000181.1:0-6598 GCA_041576195.1 Promineifilaceae bacterium (SeqCode) | reverse complement strand
GATCAGCACTACGTCAAACGAGCGTTCGCTGCACAAGACATCCACGCCGACCTCAAGCGCGAGCAAGGACGGCACCTTGCCCATCAGCCCACGGATTCGTTCCTGAATCGCCCCGAGCGTTTCCTCGTCGCGCTCGCGAAGACGAAACATCACCACATGCGTCAGCCCTTGTGGGAGTGCGTTGGCCGCGTTTAGCTCGGCCACCGGCGTGACGCCCAGCACGGGCGCGTCGTTCATCTTTGCCTCCATAGGCGGAGCCGTGTTCATCCACTATCCCGTTCGCGCCATGTATGACGGAAGGCGCGCCAGCGCCCGGCACCTGTTGTCACAGCGCGGCCTCTCCTGGTAACATACCGGTCCGTATTCTACCGGAAAGCGAGCGTGGCGCCCCGTTTGGGCGCAATGGCGGCGACACCAGAACGCCGCATTCATCAGTCTGGCGAAAACAGGCGCTATCTGGCGAGCGTCCAGGTTCAATTCGAACTATGAGTGAAGATAACATCGTGGATACCACCGGGCTTGACTTCATCCGCACGATTGTGACGGAGGATCAGGCAGCCAACAAGCATGAGGGCCGCGTGCACACGCGCTTCCCCCCGGAACCGAACGGTTACCTGCACATCGGGCACGCCAAGTCGATCGCCCTCAACTTCGGGGTTGCGGCCGAGTTTGGCGGCTTATGCAACCTGCGCTTCGACGACACGAATCCGGTCAAAGAAGAGCAGGAGTATGTCGACTCCATGATTGAGGACATACGCTGGCTCGGCTATGACTGGGAAGACCGCCTCTACTTCGCCTCAGACTATTTCGATCAACTCTATGAGTGGGCCCTGCAGCTCATCCATGCCGGCAAAGCGTACGTGGACGACCTGAGCGCCGAAGCGATCCGCGATTACCGTGGCACGCTCACGGAACCCGGCCGGAACAGCCCCTATCGCGATCGCCCGGTGGAGGAGAACCTGGATCTGTTCCAGCGCATGAAGGCGGGCGAGTTCCCCGCGGGCTCTCGCGTCCTGCGGGCCAAGATCGACATGGCCGCGCCCAACATTAACCTGCGCGATCCGGTCCTCTACCGGATTCTGCACGAATCACATCATCGCACTGGGGACGACTGGTGCATCTATCCGATGTATGACTGGGCCCACGGCCAGTGCGACTCCATCGAGCGGATCACGCACTCCCTTTGCACGCTCGAGTTCGAGGACCATCGGCCCCTCTACGACTGGTTTATCGAGGCGCTGGGCATCTATGCGCCGCGGCAGATTGAGTTCGCCCGCCTGGCGCTCACCCACACGGTAATGAGCAAGCGCATCCTGGGCCGGCTCGTGGCTGACGGCCAGGTCAGCGGTTGGGACGATCCGCGCATGCCCACGCTTTCCGGTTTGCGTCGCAAGGGCTACTCCCCGGCAGCCATCCGCGCCTTTATCGAGGCGGTCGGCGTCGCCCGCAGCAACAGCGTCGTCGAGATCGAGATGCTCGAGCACTATGTGCGTGACGACCTTAACCGCACCGCCCCCCGGGCCATGGCAGTTCTCGAACCGCTGCGCGTAATCGTGGAGAACTACCCGGCGGATCGCACGGAATCGTTCCCGGTGCCTACCTACCCTCAGAACCGCGACAGCACGGAGAGCCGTCTGGTCACCTTTTCCCGGGAAATCCTGATCGAACGCTCGGACTTCATGGAAGATCCGCCGGCAAAATACTATCGGCTGGCACCGGGGCGCGAGGTGCGTCTGCTTGGCGCCTACTACGTTACCTGCACGGGGGTAGACCGCGACGACACGGGCACAGTCGTCGCCGTGCGCTGCGAGTACGATCCGGCCTCTCGAGGCGGCAGCACGCCGGACGGGCGGAAGGTGCGGGGCACGCTACACTGGCTGAGCGTCGAAGATGCCGTGCCGGCAGAGATCCGCCTCTATGACCGCCTTTTCAGCGCCGCCGACCCCAATGACGTGCCGCCCGGGGAGGAGTTCACCGTCAACCTCAACCCCGACTCGCTCCGGGTGTTGGGCGATGCCCGTGTGGAGCCGTCGCTGGCCGGCGCGCTCCCGGGGAGCCGCTACCAGTTCATGCGACAGGGCTACTTCGCCACGGATAGGGACAGCCAGCCCGGTCGCCCGGTCTTCAATCTCACGGTCTCACTGCGCGACTCCTGGGCTAAACTCCAGAAGTCGGCTGCAGACTAGAGAAGCTTCTCCAGGCGCCAGGCTCCCTCACCCGCCAGGCGCCCTGCTTCGCCCACTACTCCCCGAGTTCGGGTGGCGCCGCCTCCTCCGGATTGAAGCGGCGGACGAAATCCTCGACCCAGAGGAGGTTGGTGCCGGCATGCCGGATGGTCTGCAGCAACTGGGTCATCGACGCCACTTCCTCTACCTGTTCCATGACAAACCACTGCAGGAAGTTGTTGGTCGTGTGATCGGACTCGGCGACGGCGAGGGACACGAGGTTGTTGATCTGGTCTGTGACCTGAAGCTCCTGGTCAAGGGCATACTGGACGGCTTCGGCGGCGTCCACGAAGTCGCCTTTCGTGGCCGGCACAGCCGGGATCGTCGGCCGCGCTCCGGCCTCGAGCATAAAGTGGACGAACTTCAGGGCGTGCCCGCGCTCTTCGTCTGACTGGCGGTAGAAGAAGCTGGCCAGGTCTGGCAGGCCGGCATCGTCGAAGTAGATGGCGATGGCCGTGTATTGGTTGGCGGCGGCGAGCTCGCTGCCGATCTGGCGATCGAGGGCTTCGCCGACCCTGGGTTTGATGATCATGCCGATCTCCTGTTTCGTGTTGCGTGTCAATGAGGACCGCCCATGGGTCTTGCCGGCACGAGCGAACCTGCCGGCGGATGGCCCGTGCCGGGTCGAGCGGTTCGCGGCCCATTGTATCGGCAACCCATGGCGTTTTCCAGGCCGCGGAGGACCGCCACGACCGAATGTTGCCCGGGCATCCACCGGTGTGCGCGCGTTGACAGGCCTGGTGGGCAATCGTACAATGCCACGTCGATGAGAAACCGCGTCCGGCGCGGCAACCGAATGGCCGTTTGCCGCGCCGGCACCAGAGAGACCCCGCTATGACCGCACCACGCACCAGCGCCGAGATACGCCGGGCATTTCTCGAGTTCTTTGAGGAAAACAGGCACCGCGTCGTGCCGAGCTCACCCCTGCCGAACCACGAGAACCCGACGCTGCTTTTCACGAATGCCGGCATGAACCAGTTTGCCGACGTCTTCCTGGGCAAGGAAAAGCGCGACTACAGCCGCGCCGCGTCGTCGCAGAAGTGCATGCGCATCCAGGGCAAGCAGAACGATCTGGAAAACGTCGGTCCGTCGCCACGCCACCAGACCTTTTTCGAGATGCTGGGCAACTTTTCCTTCGGCGACTACTTCAAGGAGCAGGCGATCGACTACGCCTGGACGTTTCTCACCTCCGTCTTGAAGCTGGATCCTGCCCGCCTCTGGGCGACCATCTACCTTGACGACGACGAGGCCGATCAGTACTGGCGGAAATACCTGCCCGCCGAGCGCGTCCTGCGCTTCGGCAAGGAGGAGAATTTCTGGGAGATGGGCGAAACCGGGCCGTGCGGTCCCTGCTCGGAAGTGCACTACTACCTGGGCCCGCTGGAAGAGCAGGCGGCTGACGGTGTCAATCGCGATGACGACTACCTTGAGCTCTGGAACCTGGTCTTCATGCAGTTTGAGCGCGACGAGGACGGTACGCTGCATCCACTACCGCGCCCATCCATCGATACCGGCATGGGCCTGGAGCGCATGACGATGGTCATGCAGGGCCACGAGAGCAACTACGAAACGGATCTGTTCAAGCCCCTGCTCGACCGGGTTCAGGTGCTACTTGGGCACACGGACGAAGAGGCGCGGGCGAACTACGTGGCTTACCGCGTCATCGCCGACCATGGGCGGGCGGCGACCTTCCTCATTGGCGACGGCGCCCTGCCGGGCAACGTAGGGGAAGGCTATGTCGTGCGCATGATCATTCGGCGCGCTGCCCGCTTTGGCCGCAAGATCGGCTTTCATGAGCCGTTTCTGGCGGAGATCGCGGACGTGCTGGCGGACACGATGGGCGATGTCTACCCCGAATTGCGCCGCCACCTGGCCCACATCAAGCTCGTCCTGTCGCGAGAGGAAGAGCGCTTCAACCGCACGCTCGACGCGGCGCTCGCCCGGCTCGAGGATCTGCTGGACGGGCTAGGCCGACGAGGCCTGTCCAGCATCGACGGCGAAACCGCGTTTACGCTCTACGCCACCTATGGGCTGCCGCTGGAGATCACGCGTGACGTGGCGCAGGAGCGCGGCTTCCAGGTGGACGAGGCCGGCTTCGAGGCGGCGCGGGAGGCGCATGCACGGGCCAGCGGGGACGGCGGCTTCGGCCAGTACCGGGTGGATGCCGACGTGTACGGCCGGCTTCTGGACGGGCTCGTTCGCCAGGGCCGCCTGCCGGCAAGCGGTGTCGACCACGACCCCTATAGCGGCGCCTCGATGGAAAGCGAGATACTGGCCATTCTCAGCGGCAACGAGCCACGCGAGCGCCTCGTCGCAGGCGACGTGGCGGAAGTCGTCACGCTCGCCACGCCGTTCTACGTGGAAGCCGGTGGCGAAGTCAGCGACACGGGCTTCATCCACGGCGAAGCGGCTGACGGTCGCTTCCGGGTCGAGGACGTCCGGCGCCCGGCGCCCGGCCTCATCGTTCACGTGGGCCGTCTGGACTCGGGCGCCCTCAGCGTTGGCGAGACGGTCCGGCTCCAGGTCGACGACGAGCGGCGCAGCGCGATTCGGCGCAATCACACCGCCACACATATCTTGCACCGGGAGCTCCGCCATCGTCTCGGCGCGCATGTGACGCAAGCCGGCTCCCTGGTCGCACCAGACCGGCTGCGCTTCGACTTCACGCACTCTGGGCCGCTGGATGACGACGAGCTCCGCGGGCTCGAGCGCCAGATCAATCGGACGATTCTCCACGATCTGTCCGTCGAGGTCCGGCACATGAAGCAGCAGGAGGCGATAGCGGCCGGAGCCATGGCCCTATTCGGCGAGAAGTATGGCGATATCGTCCGCACAATTCAGATCCAGCCGCCCGCCAGCGCGAACAACGGCGAGCCATACAGCTTCGAGCTATGTGGCGGGCTTCACGTTGCGCACACCGGCGAGATAGGCTCCTTTCACGTGACGTCCGAGGAGGCAGTGGCGGCAGGTGTCCGGCGCATCGAGGCGGTGACCGGCCTTGGGGCGCAATCGTACGTTCAGGAGCGACTGGGCTCGCTTCAGGCGGTCGCCCGCCGCCTCAATGCGCCAGTTCAGGACGTAGAGGAGCGCCTGGAAGGTATCCTTGACGAGAAGAGGGCGTTGGAGAAAGAACTGGACGGCATTCGTCTGCGCCTGCTGCAGGCCCAGTTGACCGGCCTGGCGTCGCAGGTAACCGACGTGGCCGGCGTCCGCCTCATCACGGCCGTCGTGCACGACGCGGACATAGATGGCTTGCGGCAGGTGGCCGACTGGGTGCGCGATCGCGATCTGGCCGACGTCGCGCTGTTGGCGACGGTCTACGACGGTCGACCCCTCATGGTCGCCATGGTCCAGCGGCCGTTGGTGGCCCGCGGTTTGCACGCCGGACATATCGTGCGCGAGGCGGCGGCGCTCGTGGGCGGGGGCGGGGGCGGTCGACCGGAGATGGCCCAGGCCGGAGGCAAGGATGCCAGCCAGCTGGCGTTAGCCCTGGCAGCGGTGCCCGGGTTGGTGCGCACCTCGTTGCGACCGGCATGACCTTTGCGGCCGTCTACCTCAATGAAGAAGACGATGTGGTCTCTGTCCGGGACCGGCTGGACTGGGCGCGCGATGGGCGGGTGGGGCTGGTCTTCCCGGAGACCGAGGCGGGTGACCCGGCGCCGCCTCACTGGGAAAGCCTCGACCTCATTCTGATCCGCCGCCATGCCGACGAACTGCGCCTGCAGGTTGGCGTGGTGTCAGCCGATCGCGCTTTGCGTCGCCGGGCGCGCGGGGCAGGACTGCCGGCGTTCCGCACCCTTCACGCGGCCGAACGACGGCGGCGTTGGCGTGCCCGTCGCCCCGCCGTCTTGCCATCGCGGGCCGTGTCGGCCGAAGATCGCGCGGAGGCCCATCGGCGCCTCTCCCCCGCGCCACTGTGGCGCCGCTGGCTGGGCCGCTACGTTGGCGTGGCCGTCTTCTTCCTCGTTCTGGCGGCCATAATTGTGCTCCTGGCCTACGCGGTGCCCAGTGCGACGCTTGTGCTTCAACCGGTGATCGAACCCATCGGCGCCAGCAGGCAGGTCGTGGCCGATCCCATGCTGGAGGACGTCGACGCGAGCAGCGCCGCGATGCCCGGCCGTCGCCTACGCGTGAATGAGGTATGGCAGGCGTCCGTGGAGACGACCGGCACTAGCGACGTGCCGGACGCGCCGGCCCGGGGCCAGGTCGTTTTCGCCAATCAGCTTCCCGAGCCGGTGACGGTGCCTGCCGGCACCCGCGTGAGCACGTCAGGCGGCCAGCGGGTGGTCTTCCAGGTCATCGAGTCCGTTCCGGTCGCTGGAGCCATCGGCGCCACAGTGGCCGCAGACGTCATCGCCGTCGAGCCCGGGCCG
>JBFGLK010000180.1:0-6611 GCA_041576195.1 Promineifilaceae bacterium (SeqCode) | reverse complement strand
GCCAGCCGGTGCGCGCCCGATCGCCGGCCGACGAGGCCCGCCAGAGCCGGCTCGTCGCCGCCGCGTCGGAGCCGCTGCAGGCCAAGGCGCGCCAGGCGCCCGTCCTGGCCGGCGAGCGCCGCGTCGTCACCGTCCTCTACGTCGACGTCGTCGACTCCACCGCCCTGGCCGGCCAGCTGGGCGACGAGCGCTGGGCCGTGCTGCTCAATCGCATCTTCGACCGCATCGCCCCGGCCATCTACCAGTACGAAGGCACAATCGCCCGCATCCTGGGTGACTCGCTCTGGGCCTTCTTTGGCGCGCCCATCGCCCACGAGGATGACCCGGCCCGTGCCGTCCGCGCCGGCCTGGACGTGCTCGACCTCGCCGGCGACCTCGTGACGCGGCTGCGCCACGAAGAGGCGATCGACCTGCGCCTCCGCGCCTGCGTTCATACCGGCCCAGTGATCATCGGTCCGCCAGATCGGGAGTTGAGCGGCGCCGTCACCGCGCGTGGCAGCGCCATCAACGTCGCTGCCCGGCTCAAGTTCGCCGCCGAGCCCATGACGGTGCTCATCTCCGAGCAGACCCATCGGTTCGTCGCCCCCCTGTTTCACGTCAACCCGCGCGGTCATGTCGAGATTAAGGGACAGCCGGAACCTGTGCGCATCTACCAGGTGCAGCGACCCCGGGAGCGACCAGAGCCGACGCGTGGGCTGGCCGGCCTGACGAGTCGCATGGTGGGGCGCGACCGCGAGCTGGCGGCGCTGCTACAGCTTTCTCAGACCGTCCGCGCCGGCCTGGGCCGGGCCGTGATCGTCTCCGGCGAGCCGGGGATGGGCAAGACCCGGCTCATCGCCGAGTGGCGGGCCGCCCTGCCGCCCGCAGCGGACGGCGCCGAGACACTGCACTGGATCGTGGGCCACGCCCGTTCCTACGGCCAGGGGGTGCCCTATCAGCTGCTGGCCGACCTCGTGCGCGCCACGCTGGGCGTGTCGGAGAGCGCGGACGATGCGCAGGTGCGCGAGACGCTCGAGTCGCTCCTGGGCCGGCTCTTTCCCGCGGCCGAAGCCCAGGAACTTTGCACCTTCCTGTGCCATCTGCTCGACCTGCCCCTCGACCTGGCGCTGCAGGCCCAGGTCGACCGCCTGGAGCCCCTGGCGCTGCAAACCCAATACCGCGAGACGGTCCGCCGCCTGCTCCTCGCCATAGCCTCCCGTCGCCCGCTGGCGCTCGTTCTGGAGGACCTCCACTGGTCGGACCCATCGTCCATCGATCTGCTGCAAGACTTGCTGCCGCTGATCTCACTCGCGCCCGTGCTCTGGTGCATGGTCACCCGCCTGGAGCAAGCGGCCCCCGGCTGGCGGCTCGTTTCCGCCGCGCGCCAATCGTTGGGCGATAGCCTGACAGAGATTAGCCTGATGGCGCTGAGCGAGCCGGATAGCCGCACGTTGATCGCCAACCTGCTCCAGATCGAGGCCCTGCCCGACCCGGTGCGCCGGCTCATTCTGGATAAGGCGGAAGGCAACCCGTTCTTCGTAGAGGAAGTCATCCGGATGCTGATCGATCGGCGTCTCATCGTACCCCAGGACGGCGGCTGGACGGCCGGCAGCGACCTGCATGCCGTGGAGATCCCGGACAATCTGCAAGGCCTGTTAACGGCTCGCATCGACCGGCTCCCGGAAGACGTCCGCCAGACCCTGCGCGTGGCCGCCGTCATCGGGCGGCAGTTCCCTCTGAAGGTCCTGGCCCAGGTGCTGGGAGAGGCGCTGTCATGACCCTGCTAAACAGCCTCAACGCGCTCGAGTCGGCCGGCCTGATTCGCCTGGCTCAGCTGGAGCCTGAGCTCGCTTACCTCTTCCGCCACGCCCTGGTTCAGCATGCAGCGTATGCCTCCCTGTTGCGCGAGGATCGCCGGCGACTGCACCGCGCCGTGGGTGAGGCGATGGAAAGCCTTTACGCCGGTCGCCTGGAGGGCCAGGCGCCGTTGCTGGCCCACCACTTCCACGAGGCCGGCGACGAGGACCGGGCGCGGCGCTACTATGCGCTGGCCGGCGCCGTGGCACTGAAGACCTACGCCAACCAGGAAGCTGAGGCTAACCTGCGCCAGGCCTGGCGCCTGGGGGGTACCCCGACGGAGCGCGCGGAGATCTTGTCCGGTCTTGGCGAGGCCCTCTATCGCATGAGCCACTTCGAGGAGGCGCTTGCCATCTGGCGCGAGGGCATCGACGTCTATCGCGAGCTAGGCGATAGGGCAGGCATGGCCCGGCTCTACGCCCGCTCCGGCCGCGCCGCCTGGCACGGTGGCGACACGCCGGGCAGCCTGGCGCTCTGCCAGGAAGGCCTGGCCGCGGTAGCCGGCATGGAGGAGAGCGCCGACCTCGCCCGGCTCATCCACGAGGCCGGTCGGGCCTGCCATTTCAACGGCCTGCCGGCAGAGGCGCGCGAAAGCACCGAGCGCGCCCTGGCGATGGCCCGCCGGCTCAGCGTCCTGGACGTCGAGGCCGATGCCCTGACAACTCTGGGCATCCTCTCCGACCAGTCGATGGAAGCCTCCCTGGACTGCCTGCGCCGGGCCGCTGCGCTGGCCGAGCCTGCCGGCATGCTGGAGATCACCAGCCGCGCCTTCCACAACCTGGGCGTCATCGTCAGCAGCCTCGCCGCCGACCTGGCGACGGCCGAGTCGTACTATGAGCGCGCCGCCGATACCGCCTGCCGCCTCGGCAGCGCTCGCCAGGAGCTCTACTCCCTCGTCAACCGCGTCTCGATGCTAATCCCCCGGGCGGACATGGACCGGGCGCGCGCCCTGATGCCCCGCATCGAGACGCTGGCCCAACGCATGGCCGACCCGGACGCGGTCCAGCTGGAGCTGGCCGGCATGCGCGTCATGCTCAGCTGGCTCGCCGGCGACGTCGACGAAGCGCTACAACTGGCCCGTGCCTTCCTGGACGAAGCGCGCGCCCGCGGCGATCTGCAAATGGTGGTCGGCGCCGCCGGCGGCCTGGGCTCCATGCTGCTCTGGCTGGAGCGGGCCGGCGAGCCGGTCGATCTCGCGGAGGCCGCGGCCGTCTTCCAGGAAGCCGTCGACGTCGTCGATCGGGGCATCGGCCACAAGGCGTCCCAGCGCTACGATCTGGCCGTCGTCGCCGCCCGGCAAGGGCGGCTCGAGCTGGCCCGGCGCCACTTCGCGGCGGCGGAGGCGCGCCAGGAGGACGCCGCCTCACCCTGGGAACGCGCGGAGCAGCTCTGGGCCAGCGCGGAGCTGGCGCTGGCCGAAGCGCGCTGGAACGAAGCCCTGGATGCCTACGAAGCGCTGGCCGACGAGTGGGCCCGCCTGGGCCTGCGCTGGCGCTGGGCGCTGGCCCTGCTCGACTGGGCGCTGGCCCTGCTCCGCCGGCGGCGCCCGGCAGACCTGCGTCGAGCCCAGGCCCTCCTGCGCGAGGCGCGCGCCGTGGCCGTGACCATGGGCGCCGGCTACTTCGAGCGTCAAGTCGAGGGCGCCCTGGCCGAGGCGCGGTCGCTGCTCTATGACCAGGCGGCCGCCCATGAGCAGGTAGCTGCCGAGCTGGCCGCCGCCGGCCGCATTCAGGCCGGCTTTCTGCCGGAACGCCTGCCGGCATTGCCCGGCTGGGCGCTGACGGCCACGCTGCGCCCGGCCCGAGCGACGTCAGGCGACTTCTACGACGTCGTGCCCTTGCCCGGAGACCGGGTGGCCGTGCTCATCGCCGATGTGGCGGACAAGGGCGCGGCGGCGGCGATGTTCATGGCCATGTGTGCCGGCACCATCCGCACCGCCATCCGCGCCAACCCGGACGCGCCAGAGGTCGCCCTGCGCGAGGCGAACGAACGCATCCTGGCCGAGACGCACAGCGACATGTTTGTGACCGTCTTTCTCGGCGTGCTTGATCCATCCACCGGCCTGCTCGTCTACTGCAATGCCGGCCACAATCCGCCCCTGCACGCCCCCGATGCCGGCGGCGCCGTCGCCCTCCGGCGCACGGGGATGGCCCTGGGCATCGTCGGCGAGGGCCTGTGGGAGCGGCAGTCGCACCGGCTCGCGCCGGGCGATGTCCTCGTCCTCTACACCGATGGCCTGACCGAGGCCCAAAACGCGGCCGGTGAGCTGTTCGGCGAGGCCCGGCTGCGCGAAGCCGTCACGGGGGCGGGCCATGGCGGCGCGGAGGCGGTGCAACGTGCGCTCCTGGATGCCGTCGCCGCCTTCGTGGCCGGAGCACCCCAGTTCGACGACATGACCTGCATCATCCTGCAACGGCTACAGGCGTCGTGAGCCGTGGCCGAACCGGCGGCGCCACAGGGATGGTCCGACGCCACGGACACCATCTTTCGCCAGATCGAGGCGAATGGCGCCCTGATCGACGGGCTCGTCTTCGCCGACTGTCTTTTTGACGCCTGTTCGCTGGTCGAGGCGACCCTCCGCCGCTGCCGATTTCTAAACTGCACCTTCCGGGCTTGCGATCTGAGCCTGGCGCGGGTCGACGGCAGTCTGTTCAGCGGCACTCGCTTTGACGCCTGCCGCCTGATCGGCGTGGACTGGACGGCCGCCGACTGGACGTCCGTGCGCCTGGGTGGGCCCAACGCCTTTCACGACTGCAACCTGAGCCACGCGAGCTTCATCGGCCTTTCCCTGCCCGGGTTGAAGCTCACCGGCTGCCGGGCCACGGACGTCGACTTCCGCGAAACCGATCTGGCCGGGGCCGACCTGACGGACAGCGACCTCGCGCTGACGCTGTTTGCCGGCAGCAACCTGGCCGGCGCCGATCTGCGCGGCGCCCACGACTACCACATCGTGCCCGGCGAAACCATCATCCGCGGCGCCCGCTTCTCACTCCCCGAAGCGCTCTCCCTGCTCACCAACCTGGACATCCGTCTCGTCGAAGGCGACTGACCCCCTCTCCGCCGCGGACCAGCGTACCCCCCGGACGGCGCCTTATCTGGTGATCGCTCCCTTATAATGGCGATTGCGGCAGCCCGGTTGCCTCCGGCGCCGGGCGCCGCGCCACGGTGCCAGAGCTCGCGACCGTCAGGTCGTCGTCCTGTATGCCAGGAGGGCCACACGTGACCACGATTAGTTGTGCCAACTGTGGGGGAGAGATCGCACCGGCCATGGCTGTCAACCTGGTCGGCAATAAGAAGAACCCGGGTGCGACCATCTGCGCCGACTGCGCCCGGCAGATAGAAGGCGCCTTTGAGGCGGAGACCCAGAACCCCAACGTCGTCGGCGCTCTGCTCTTTGGCGGGGGCGCCGGGCTGATCATGTCCGTAGTCTGGTCGCTTATCGTCGTGCTGACGAACTACCAGGTGGGCATCATCGCCATTGCCGTCGGCTGGATCGTGGCCACCGCGGCCGTCTTTGGCGCCGGCCGCAAACGGGGCGGCGCCGTCCAGGCGATTGCCATCGTCGTCACCTTGTTCTCAATGATGCTGAGCGAATACGCCATCGTGCGCCACTTCGCCGTGGAGGCGCTGGCGACCGAAGGGATCACGGGCATTCCCCTTCTGCTCCCGCCAGGGCTGGCCTTCGAGCTGATTGTGGAGGGCATCCGCGTTGACCCGATGACCCTGCTCTTCTGGGCCGTCGCCCTTTGGGCAGCGTTCTCTATCCCGCGCAAGCGGAAGCTGAAGAAAGCGTAGCGACGACCCGCCACACTCCCGGGCCACTAGGAGACCAGCAGCGGCACCCGCTCAAACCGGGTCACGTCCACCAGCCCCAGGTCGGAGATGCGGAGCTCGGGGATGACGACGAGCGCCAGCAGGCTGAGCTGCATGTACGCGTTGTTTAGGCGGCAGCCACAGTCGGCCATGGCCGCGACCATGCGCGACGCCTTCGCGGCCACGATCTCCGCCCGCTCGTCGGACATCAGGCCGGCGATGGGCAGCTCGACCAGCGCCACTTCCTCGCCCTGGCGATAGACGACCACGCCGCCGCCCACCTCGCCGAGCCGGTTGGCCGCCCGGGCCATGTCGGCGCGATCGGTTCCCACGACGATCAGGTGGTGGCTATCGTGGGCCACGGTGGTGGCCACCGCACAGGGCACGTCGAAGCCGAACCCCTGAACGAAGCCATTCTGGACCTGACCCGTGGCCTGGTGCCGCTCGACGAGGGCGATGTAGGCCACGTCCTGGGCGGGGTCGGCCTCGACCCGGCCGGCGGCGATGGGCAATGTTGTCTGGAGGGCGCGCGTCGGCGCCTGGTTCTCGACAACCCCGATGGTTCGGGCCACGACGGTGGCGGCGCCGGCGGGCCCCGGCACGGCGAAGTCGTCGATCGCCAGCGTCCGGCCCAGCCGCACGGTCCCCACCGCGAAGGCCGGATAGTCGTACGGCGGCAGGTCACGGGACAGCCGACCGTTCTCGGCCACGACACTGCCGGCAGCGATGACGAGGTCGGCCGAAAACGCCGCTAGGTCCGGGCTGATCACGATGTCCGCGTAGCGGCCCGGCGTGATGCTGCCGATGTCCCGCTCCACGCCAAAATGGAGCGCCGTGTTGAGCGTGGCCATCTGGATGGCCGTGACCGGCCGCAGCCCTTGGGCGATGGCGTGGCGCACGACGCGGTCCATGTGCCCGTCTTCGATCAGGGTGCCGGAGTGGCTGTCGTCCGTGCACAGGAT
>JBFGLK010000179.1:0-6630 GCA_041576195.1 Promineifilaceae bacterium (SeqCode) | reverse complement strand
TCGCCGTCACCGCCAGCCCGCTGGCCCCGGATCGCCTGGCCGGCCAGGCGACCACGACGGTCGCCCGAGCCGACTACCGCCTGGTCATCCCCCAGGTTCAGGGCGTGGCCAATGTGGACGAGCTGGTGACCATCGAGATCGATTTCACCGCCACCACGCCCTAGGTGCGCCCCGTGTGTCTCGCCAGACCACCGGCTGGGACGACCGCCGGCCGATGAGCGCGGCCGGCCAGCTGCCCCACGCCCGAGGCTGGCCCCTCCTGGGCCGGTTGCCGGCATTTGCCTTCGACTTGCTCGGGCTCTGCCGGCAGGCGGCGCCCCTGGGGCCCCTGGTCGACATCTCCCCCGGCCACCTGACGCTGCAGGTCAACGATCCGGCGCTGATCGGCCAGGTCCTGGTCACCCAAAACCGGGCCTTCGCCAAGGTGCCGGGCTCTCCCCTGCGCTTCCTCGTGGGCAACGGCCTGTTCACCAACGAAGATCCCGACGACCACCGGCGGCAACGGCGCCTCATGCAGCCGGCCTTCCACCGGGAACGCGTGGCCGCCTTTGGCGCCATCATGACCGACGCCACCCACCGGCATCTCGCCGCCTGGCCGGACGAAGGCCGCCTCGATCTGCACGTGGAGCTGATGGACCTCACCCTGACCATCGTGGCCCGCTGCCTCTTTGGAGTCGATCCGGCCGCGGAGGACAGCGCGGCGGCGCCCGCGCTGACGCGCGCCCTGGCCGGCTTCGCCAGCCGGATGCCCCCCTACGGCCTGGCCTTCCTGCTCGGCCCGTGGCTGCACCGGCACGCGGATCGGGTCGCGCCGCGCCTGGAGAGCGCCAACGCGGTCCTGGAGCAATTCGTCCAGGACCTGGTCGCCCGGCGCCGGCAGCAGGCGGCGCCGGCGGACGACCTGCTGGCCATGCTGCTCGCGGCGCGCGACGTGACCGGCGACGGGGCCGGCATGACCGATCGCCAGGTCCGCGACGAGATCCTGACGCTCTTCGTCGCCGGCCACGAGACGACGGCCAACGCCCTGGCCTGGTCCCTCCTCCTGCTGGCGCAAAACCCGGCCGCGCAGGAGCGGCTGGCCGCCGAGGCGGCGGCGCTCGGGGATCGCCCGGCAAGCGCCGCGGACCTCGAGAACCTTCCCTATACGAAGATGGTGCTGTCGGAGGCGCTGCGCCTCTACCCCCCGGTCTGGCTCATCTCGCGCCAGGCGGTCGCCGATGTCCGGCTCGGCGATACCCCGCTCGCCGCCGGCACCCGCGTGTTCATCTGCCCCTTCACCCTCCATCGCCGCCCGGAGTATTGGGACGAGCCGCTGGCCTTTCGTCCGGAACGCTTTGGAGCGGACGGGCCCGGCGAGCGACCACGCTATGCCTACATCCCGTTCGGCGCCGGGCCGCGCCTCTGCCTCGGCGAGCCGTTCGCCTGGCTGGAAGGCACGCTGCTCCTGGCCACGCTGGCCCGGCAGTTTCGGTTCGCCCCCACCATCCCCCCCGAGGCCGTCCGCCTGAACGCCCAGGCGACGCTTCAGCCGCGGGATGGGCTGACCCTGAGGCTGCGCCGGCGCTGACAGGGCCGGCGGCCCTGGCTCGCGGGCCCACCCTCTGCTATGGTCCGCTACCAAAGCGGGCCCGCCCCCGCGCCGGCCGAGGAGGAAATGGCATGGCTCGCGTCCTGGTCATGGGCGGTGTCTCCTGGAACATCCTGGTCTTTCTCGAGCGCTTCCCCGCAGCGGTCCCCGGCAACGTCTACCCCCGGCGCGTGCACGAGGCCGTCGGCTCGACCGGCGCGGGCAAGGCCCTCAACCTGGCCCGCCTGGGCGTGGAAATCGACCTGCACGCGACCCTCGGTGACGACGGCGAAGGGCGCCGTGTGCGGGCCGCGCTGGAGGCCGGGGGCGTCCCCTTTCATGCCACCGTGGATCCTGCCGGCACGACCCGCCACCTCAATCTCATGGACGCGGGCGGCGAGCGCATCAGCGTCTGGCTGGCGACGGGCGGCGTCGAGCCCGATGTCGACCCGACTCAGGTCGAGCCCCTCATCGCCGCCGCCGATCTGGTGGCGCTCAACATCAGCAGCTACTGCCGTCGCTTTATCCCGACCATCCAACGCCTCGGACGCCCCATCTGGACCGATCTGCATGACTACGATGGGCATTCCCCCTACCATCAGGCGTTTCGCGACGCGGCGGAGGTCGTCTTCTTTAGCGACACCGCCCTGCCCGACCCGCGGCCCCTCATGCGCGACCTGATCGCCGCGGGCAAGCGGCTGGCCGTCTGCACCCACGGCGCCGACGGGGCCACGGCCCTGGGCGACGACGGCCGGTGGCTGTCCGTGCCCGCCTGGCCCGGCGCCCTCCTGGTCGACAGCAACGGCGCCGGCGATGCCTTCTTTGCCGGCACGCTCTACGGGCACCTGCGCGGCCATCCGCGGCGCCGCTGCCTGGAGCTGGGCGCGGTCGTGGCCGGGCTCTGCGTGGGCGCGACCGAGCTGGCCGACCCGACGATGAGCGCCGATCAGGTCGAACGGCTATGGCAGACGCATTTCGGGGGGCGTCGGGCTCCCTGACGGGCGGATCGCCGCGCGCCGGCTACGGGACCGGGGCGGCGTCGATCTGGGGCACGACGTCGACCGCGGGCAGGGGCGCGGGCCGGCGGGCGATCAGGGCGTCGTGGTGATGGCGCAGGGGAAAGACCTGAAGCGCGCTCAGCCCGTAGGGGGCGAGCATCGCCTCGTACCACGCCTGGCTCAACGTGGCCGGCTGCAAGGGCGTGCCGTGGTACAGACTGACGACGAGCTGCCCCTCTGGCCGCAACACGCGCACCAACTCGGCCAGGATGTGCTCGGGGTGAGACCAGGTTTCCAGCAGGCCCAGGCAGATGACGACGTCGAAGCGGCCCTCGGTATATGGCAAGGGCTGGCGGGCATCGTGGACTTCGAAACGCACCTGGTCGGCCAGCTGCCGGCGCCGGGCCACCCCCCGGGCGGCCGCCACCATGCGCGGCGACCAGTCCAGGCCGACGATCCGGCCGCGGAAGTCGGGCCACGTCGCCAGGGTCAGGGGCAGATCGCCCATCGCCGTGCCCACATCCAGGATCGCCTCGTGGCCACGCAGGTGGAGGGCTTCCGCCAGCAGATGCCAGCGATCCGCTTCGTGGGCCGCGCCGAAGATAGCCGGCCCCAGGCGATCGTAGACGCGATAAACCAGGCGCTTGCCGAAATAGCGGCCGTCGGTCAGGAGGATGAACCCCAGCGTCAGAGCCAGGGCCACGAAGGTAATAGTGAAAACAAGCGACCAGTTCATGCGATCTCCCGGCTAGCTTAGCGGCATCTGCCGCTGCCGGCAAGCGGCTTCCCCTGGGCGCCGCCTTGACACGGGCGCGGACCCGGCCCATACTCCGGGCCTGCACCACCCCGGCCAAGCCAGATGCCCACTGCCCTCCTCCCCCTCCTCTTCTTCCTCGTCGCCGTCCTCTACGCCGCGGTCGGCCAGGGTGGCGGCTCCGGCTATCTCGCGGTGATGTCGCTCGTCGACCTCCCGGCCGAGACAATGCGCACGACGGCCCTGACCCTGAACCTGATGGTGGCCGGCATTGCCAGCGCCCGTTTTGTGCGGGCGGGTTACTTCGCCGGCCGCCTCTTCTGGCCCCTGGTCGTCGCCTCGGTGCCGGCAGCCTTCGTCGGCGGGCGCCTGGCCGTGCCGGCCGGCGTCTACCGGCCCCTGGTCGGGATCGTCCTTCTCTACGCCGCCCTCCAGCTGGCCCGGGCCCCGGCGCCGGGCCGGCGGCAAGGGGCTGTGCCGAGCTGGCTGCTACTGGTCGCGGGCGCGGGCATCGGGTTGCTGAGCGGGCTGGTAGGCGTCGGCGGCGGCATCTTCCTGGCCCCGTTGCTCCTCCTCTCCGGCTGGGCGGATGCCCGCCAGACGGTGGCCCTGTCGTCCGGCTTCGTCCTGGTCAACTCGGCCGCCGCGCTGGCCGGCCGCCTGTCCACGATGGCCCGCCTACCCGAGGCGCTGCCCATCTGGCTGCTGGCCGCCGCGGCCGGCGGTTGGCTCGGCGCCTGGCTTGGCAGCCGCCGGCTGGCGCCGGCGCGTCTGCGGCAGCTGCTGGCGCTGGTGCTGGCGATCGCCGCCGCGCGTCTACTGCTGTCCGCCTGACGTCGCCGGCCCAACTACCCGCGCCCCCGGCCCGCGGCCAACGGCGCGGGCGCCGACCGCCGCTCCCACAGCGGCCACAGTAGCATACCGCCGGCCACCAGCGCCGGCCCCAGAGCCACCCAGGCGGCCAGGTCGTAGGGCCAGCGCCCGCCCCAGGCGCCCGGCCAGAGCCCGGTCAGCGGCACCAGACTGAGGCTGATGGCGATCACGGCCGCCGCCAGCCAGCGCCGGCCCGGAGCGCGGCGCGCACCCCAGCGGGCCTCGGCCGCCGCCAGCAACCCGAGCGTCGCGAACCCCAGCAGAAGCCAGTGGAGGTACGGGATGCGCAGCCGCATCGCCTCGGCCCACTGCGCCCAGCCTGCCGGCAGCAGTAAGAGCTGCGACCCGGCCTTCAACCCCAGGAAGAAGAGCGGCAGGCGCCACGTCCGGGCCACGGGCCACAGCGCGGCGAGGTGGGCGGCCAGCCCGGCGGTGGCCAGCAACCCGCCGATCGCGCCCACCAGGCGGGCGATGGGCGGCACTTGCGCCACGGGCAGATAAATGAGCCAGATGACCGGCAACCCCATGATCATCAGATCGGTGCCCCGACGGGACCATGGGGAGGCGGCCGCCGCCGGCCACTCGGCGTAGGCCAGGCCAAGGACGCCCAGGACAAACCAGCCCTCCGTGAACAGATCCAGGAAGATGTGCGTCAGCGCCGTGGACCAGAAAGCGTCCTCGGCCCCCAGGGCGGTCATGATGGGCAGGCCAATGGTCCCAACGGTAGAGCCGACGAGGAAACCCAGGGCCACATCCCAGAGCCGCAGCGGCGTGGTCCGGGGCGCACCGCGTGTCTCGCGCCAGGTGGCCGCGGCGAAGCCGTACCAGACCAGGACGTTGAGCCCGGCGGCCATCACTGACAGGGGCAGCCGGCGCCCGGCCACCGGCGCCAGCCCGTAGCCGAAGAAAAGGAAGGGGAAATAGGCCAGCAAGCCGGCGGCCAGTGCGAGGCTGATGCTCCAGACAAGGCCGCGCCCGGGAGGCCGGCCGGTCCATGCCGGCAGGCGGGCGCCGATCAGGGCCATCAGGGCCGGCGTGACCCAACCGAAGAACATCAGGTGCGAATGGGCATGCCGCACGTTCGGGTAGCTCAACCCGCCCATGCCGGCCAGGAAGCCGAAGCGCAGATATGCTCCGGTCGCCGCCGCCAGCAGGAAGAGGGCCAGCGCCGCCCGCCAGCGTCGCCAGAGCAGGGTAGTCGTCCTGTCATGCATAGGCCGCACCTTACCCTACCTGCCCCCGCGGAACGTTGCGCCCGATCAAACAACCTCCCCCCTCATCCCCTCACCCCCCCACCCAACCAACTAACTACCCCTCCCCCTCCTCCCGCCAACCGCTCTTCAGATGCAGATCGCGCTGCGGGTACGGGATCTCGATCTCCTGCTCCTTGAAGGCGTCCCACAACATGAAGTAGAGGTCGCTCTTCAGGCGGGGAATGCGATCGGGCTGCTCAATCCACACGGCGAGCTCGAAGTTCAGGGTGAACTCCCCGAAGCCGCGAAAGAGCACCGCCGGCGCCGGCTCGGCCAGCACCAGCCCGTGCCGCTGGGCGACGTCGATCATCACCGCCCGAATCTGCTGCGGATCGCTGCGATAGGCCACGCCGACCGGCACCAGGACGCGCACCTGGCGGCTGCTTTTCGTGTAGGTCCGCAGACGGGAGGTGAGGAAGAACTCGTTGGGCACGATCACTTCCACATCATCCCGGGTGCGCACGACGGTGGAGCGGATGTTCAGTTGCTCCACGATGCCGATCTCGCCGTCCAGATCGATCACGTCGCCCGGGCGCAACGTCTGCTCGAAGAGGAGCACCAGGCCGCTGATGAAGTTGGCCACGATCTGCTGCAGGCCGAAGCCGACGCCGATCGACAGGCCGCCGCCGATGATGGTCAGGGTAGACAGGTCGAGGCCGAGGGCGCTCAGCGCCAGGAGCAGACCGGTGCCCACGATGGCGTAGCGCGAGATGGTGACGATCGAGTGCCTGACGCCGGCCTCGAGCCCCACGCGCCGGTCCAGGGCGCGGCCCAGGTTGCCCTGCATGATCCAGGCCAGCGTGATGAACACGTAGAGCACGGCCAGGGCGCCCAGCAGAGATCCCAGGGTCACGTCGGCCGAGAACAGCCCGAAGAGGCGGATACTGGCCAGGACCGGGAGGGGGATGACACGGCCGAGCAGGCTCAGGCCGAGGCCGATGAAGAAGGCGGGGCGCAGCACCCGGCGATGGTAGGGCCGGACGACCCGGTGGCCGAACCCCAGGTAGAGCAGCCACATGACGCCGCGATAGCCAGCCCAGACGAGCACGACCGTCAGCGCCCCTTCGAGCATGCCGGCAGCGATGCCCTGCAGCGTGAAGACCAGGCGGGCCACGAGGATCAGCCAGGCCGCGTGGACGGGCCAGAGGAAGTGCCTGTCCATAGCCCGCCACAGCCGCCGGCGGC
>JBFGLK010000178.1:0-6658 GCA_041576195.1 Promineifilaceae bacterium (SeqCode) | reverse complement strand
CGCGGGCGCCACCGGCTCGGGCTCCGCCGCGCTGGGCTCCTCGACGGTCTCCACCGACGTCTCCGGCGCGACGCCGCCGGCGCAGGCGGGGACGCCGGCGAGCAGTAGCAGGACGAGCACGATGACGAGGGCGCGGCTCTGGCGGGGCATGGGCTGGTCTCCCGGACGGCGCCGGCGGCGAACGGTGGTCAGGTCTCTAGACCCCGCAGGCCTGCCAGACCTGCGGGGTCTTTGAGACCTAGCGTACCGGGCGCCTCGGAGGCCGTCAATAGGCAGATGTACGGAATCGACCCTACTCACGCGCCGAGCCAGTCGACGACGGCCCGGGCCAGCGCCAGCCGGCGGCCGGAGAAGACGTGGTCGCTGTCGAGAACGATCTCGGTCAGGGCGATGCCGTCTTGCGCCGCGACCGCCTGGCGGAGCGGTGTGTGGTGCTCGGCCAGCGGGGTCACGCTATCGCGGGCGGCCCCGATCATCAAGAGCGACCGCCCGATCAATGCCGGCACGACGCCGCGCAGGTCGTAGCGCTCGGGCTGCCGGGCCAGTCGCTGGGCGCTCACCCGGGCATTGGCCAGGCGGACGGCCGTGGTGCCGGCAAAGAACTGCACCAGCCACTCGAATCCCTCGGCCGACGCCCGCGCCCGCCGGCCAAAGGCGGCCAGCTCGGCCCCCGCCAGGTAGGCGACCCGGGCGATGTCCGGCTCCTCCGCCGCGGCCCGCACCGCCAGGTAGGCGCCCAGACTGTGGCCGACCACGGCCAGCCGCGCCGGGTCGGCCCGGCAGCGCGCCCGGTTCGCCTCCTGGCGTAACCAGGCGACAGCCGCGTGCACGTCGGCCAGCGCGCCCTCCACGCTGTACGTCCCTTCGCTGCCCCAGGCGCCCCGGTAGTGGAAGAAGAGCACGTTCCACCCGGCGCGCCGGATCGCCTGCGCCAGGTCCAGGTTGCGCTCGAAGCCGGGATAACCATGCAGCAGGACGACGGTAGGATGGGGGCCCGCCCCGGCGGCCACGTAGCAGAGGCCGTTCATGATGGCACCGTGGCTGGAAATGGCCAGCGCCTCGCTGGCGGGCGGGAAGCGCCAATCGACTTGCTCAGATTCCTGCGAGACGGGGTCAATGGTTGCTTCAGAGATCGAAGGCATCCGATCCTCCATGGTCAGGGACAGTCTCCAGCTCGGTCGGTTGGCTCGGCCGCACCCGGCCCCAGCACCCCCCCACAGGCTATGACGAAGACCAGGAGAAGCAGGGCGAACAGGGCGCGGATTCGAGGGACCGTGGCGCGTTCTCCCGCGCGGCGCCGGCGGTGGAAGGTCTCCAGACCCCTAGCGTACCGATTGCCTCCAGAGGCGTCAATGGGCAATCGTCCCGAAGCTGTGGCGATTACGCCAGAGCCGCCCTGGCGTTCCCTGGGTTCGCAGCGCGATAGGCCCCATTCGCGCCGACGCACCTCCCGCGATCCCGACGCGCACTTGTGACAGACGGCATTTTGGCACTTCGAACAAATGTGCTATACTGGGGTGTGTCTTTTGACTCGTGCTCCCGCATTCTTCCAAGGAGAGAAAGTGATGCCAAACTACATGATTCTGTATACCGGCGGCATGGGCCCCGATGACATGTCCGAAGCAGAACGAGGCCAGGTTATGGAGGCCTGGGGGGTCTGGTATGGCAAGCTGGGCGAAGCCGTCGTCGATGGCGGCAACCCGTTTTCGGTGTCCAAAGGCATTGCCAGCGATGGCACGGTCAGCGATAGCCCGGCCCTGGCAGGCGCCACCGGCTACACCGTGATTTCAGCCGATTCACTGGACGAAGCGGTCGCCCTCGCGCAGGATCACCCCCACCTGACGGGCGGCGGGCAGATTTCTATCTACGAGACATTCCAGCTCATGTAGGAGCGGGCCGGGATAAGGCTCCAGATGCCTGGGGCCTAATCGCCGCGGTTAGTTTGACAGATCGGGGTCCTGGTACCTGAAGGGCGCGTCTTGTCTTGTCCCAGGGCAGGGCCGGATCGGGCGGCGGTTCTTCCGCTGATGAGGCGGGCCGCCTCTGAAGGCGCTGTCTATCTACAGCAGCGCGTCAGGCAAAGCCCCGGGTCATGCGTCCTTAGGGGCGGCCGTCAACGCCTCCAAGGCGGCCCGCCCGTCGCAGACGTGGACGACGGGCCCGGCGATCGTCACCCCGGCGGCGCTCACCGCCACGCGCAGGTCGCCGCCGGCCATGCGCGCCACGACATCGGCTTCGCATAGTCCGAGGCGAAAGGCGACGGCAGTCGCCGCCGCGGCGCTGCTGCCCGACGCCAGGGTATGGCCCGCGCCGCGCTCCCAGATCGCCAGGCGCAGGCGTTCCCGGCTCTCCACCCGCACCAGCTGCACGTTCGCCCGGCGCGGGAAGCGGGGGTCGTTTTCCAGCAAGGGGCCGAGCTCCCGGGCAAGCGCGGCCGTGGCCTCGTCCACCAGCACGACGCAGTGCGGGTTGCCCACGTTGACCGCGCTGACCGTCAGGCGGCGCCCGGCGACCGACCAGCTCTCGCCCAGTACCTCGCGCGGCGGGCCGGTCACGGGAATCCGCTCGCTGTCGAACGTGGGGCGGCCCAGATCCAGGCCGACCTCCCCGCTGGCGGAGGCCACCCGCACGGTCACGCGCCGGTTGGCAACGACGAGCGCCACCGAATCGTCGCCGATCAGGCCGCGGTCGTGCAGGGCCCGGGCAAAGATGCGCAGGCCGTTGCCGCTCATCTCCGCTTCGGCCCCATCCGGGTTGTAGATGCGGACGCCGATGACTCCGCCGGTTGCCGGCAGCGGCCCGAGGACGATGCCGTCCGCCCCCACGCCCCGCCGCCGACGGCAAAGGCGCTGCACCCACGCCGCGTCCGGCCGCTCGCCGACGTCGGCCGGATCGAGCACCAGATAGTCATTGCCCAGGGCGTGATACTTGCGGAACGGAATCATCTAACCAACCACCCACCCATCCAACCGGCAACCCGACGGGCGCAGCCTGCTGCGCCCCTACTCCCGCGCCGCGTAGAGGGCGACCAGGCGGGCCATCAGGATCGCCAGGTACAACACGCCCATCACGGCCTCGACCGTGGCCAGCGAGCGCGCCCAGGCGGAGACCGGCAGCAGGTCGCCGTAGCCGGCAGTCGTCAGGGTGACGTAGCTATAGTAGACGAGTTGCTGCCAGAAGACGGGCCCGCCTGCCGCGGCGTTGTCCACAAACGAGCCCGGCTGTAGCAACTCCAGCGTGCCGTAGATCGGCACAAACAGGGCGCCGAGGAGGAGGTAAACCGTTACGGCGGCGAAGAGCACGTCGCGCGTCACCTTCTGGGCGCGAAAAATGTAGCGTAGCAGCACCAGGATGACCGTGCCCTGGAACGGGATGAGCACCAGGTAGGTGAGCAGGATCTTGGCCGGGTTCGTCGGGTCGAGCGCGTAGACGACACTGACGATCAGCCAGGCGATGCCGGCACCCACCGTGACCGCCAGATGCCGCCGGCTGTCGCTGGCCACCAGGATGCCGGCCACCAGCATCAGGCTGTAGAGCGCCTGGTAGAGGAGCAACGCCTCCAGCCGCCCGCCGATCGTGATCGGATAGATAGACTGGCTGATCGCCACCAGCGCCAGAAGATAGACTACCCGTCCGCGGACGGTGTCGCCCTCGCGTCGCAATCCTTTACCTCCTCATCGACCAAACACATATCGGGCGCGGCAGACTGCGCCCCTACGGCGGCCCCTGCGCGATCCGCGCTCGCAACTGCTCCTCGCCAGCGTCGTCATGCGACGCGCCCCACATCGCCTCCAGCCACCAGGTGGCCCCGGCCTCGGCGAATGGGCGCACGATGGCCGCGGCCGCCGCGGGGTCGTCGCCCGGCGTCGTTCCCTCGACGACGAGGTCGTACGTGGTCTCGGCCTCCCGGTGCTCGGCCAGCCAGGCCCGCATCGCCCGCGCATCTTCCGGCGTCGCCGGGCGGAAGCCGCCCTGGCCATCCGAGACATTGGGTAACAGGCCGTCGTAGCGCGCCGCCCGGGCCATTGACTTCGGAAAGGGCCAGGCGCCAACGACCCAGATCGGGATGCGCGGCTGCTGGACGGGCGGCGGCGGGGGCAGGAAGTCGGTGGGCTCGATCTGGTAATGCTTGCCCGCGAACCGGAACGGCTGGCCCGCCCACAGGCCCGTCAGAATGGTCAGGCCCTCGTCGAGGAGCTCAGCCCGGGTCCGCCGGTCGGTCACCTCGCCAAAGGCGGCGAAGCCCGTGTCCACTGCTCCCAGCCCGACCGAGAGGATGACCCGCCCGCCGGACAGGTTGTCCAGCGTCGCCGTCTCGCTGGCCAGCTTCCAGGGGCGCATGCGCGAGAGGGGGGTGAGCATGGTGCCCAGGCGGATGCGTTCGGTGCGCATGGCGGCGGCGGCCAGCGCCACCCAGGCGTCGATCCCCCACACCGGCTCCCAGACGAAGAAGCCGTCCCAGCCGGCGCGCTCGGCCGCGTGGGCCAGGTCGGCGACGGCGCGGGCGTCGCCAAAGGGCAGGACGAATCCGAACTTCATGGGCACCTCCGGGACACTGCCGGGGATTCTCCCCAGCAGTGTTCGCGATTATGCCCCGCGGCCCTGCCGGCAGCAACGGGGGACAGTCCCGGGCGCAGCAGGCTGCGCCCCTACGCGCCCCATTCTGCAAGCCACCATCCGCGATTCGCAATCGGGCGACCTTCGGTCGCCTCAATTGGCCCGGCAGCCGCGCCTGGCGTATGATCCCTTTTATGTGGCCCGTCGACCCCCAGCGCCGAATCCGCCTGCTGCTCGCCGCCGCCGCGCTCGGCGCCGGTCTGGCCGCCGTGGTCGCCCTCCTCTATCGGCCCCAGGCCCTGGTGCGCTGGATCCACCGGCGCACCGACGACGACATCTACTTCCGCGTCGAGACGAGCCGGCCGGTCATGGCCCTCACGATCGACGACGGCCCCCACCCGGACGTCACCCCCCAGATCCTCGACCTGCTTGCCGCCTACGACGCCCGCGCCACCTTCTTCCTGCTCGGGGATCGCATCCCGGGCAACGAGGCTCTGGTGGCGCGCATCGTGGCCGACGGGCACGAGCTGGGCAACCACCTGATGAGCGACAACCGCAGCATTACGCTCACCGACGACGCGTTCAACCGGGAGTTGGCCGAGGCCCACGCGTTGCTCAGCGCCTACGGCCCGCTGCGCTGGTTCCGGCCCGGCTCCGGTTGGTTCAACCGGCGCATGCTGTCGCGCATTCGGCGCTATGGGTACGAGACCGTCCTCGGCTCGGTTTACCCCTATGATGCCCAGCACACGCACACCCAGTTCATGATCAGCTACATTCTGGGCAACGTGGCTCCCGGGGGCATCATCGTCTTGCACGACGGCACCGAGCGGCGTCGCCAGACGATCACCGTCCTGGAAGAGGTGTTGCCGGCACTGGCCGGGCGCGGCTACCGCCTGGTCTCCCTCTCTCAACTGGCGGCCATCGGCGCGCGCCCCGCCTAGCGTTCAGGCACCAGCATCCGCCGCAGCACCTTGCCCACGAACGACTTGGGCAGCTCCTCGCGGAACTCGATCTCCCACGGCACCTGGTAGGGGGCCAGGCGGCGCCGGCAGAGGTCCAGGATCTCGTCCGGGCTCAATGCCGTGCCCGGCCGGGGGACCACAAACGCCTTTACCCGCGTAGTGCCATCCGCTACCCCTACGCCCACCACGGCCACTTCCATCACCTTGGCGTGCTCGTAGATCACTTCCTCCACGTCGCGCGGGTAGACGCTGACCTCGCCGAAGACGATGGTGTCCTTCTTGCGGCTGATGATCTGGAAGTAGCCGTCGTCGTCCATGACGGCCACGTCCTCGGTGTCCAGCCAGCCATCCTCGTCGACGTTGGCGCGATCGTAGCCGCCGTCCGCGCGCCAATAGCCCAGCATGACTTGCGGCCCGCGCACGACCAGCTCGCCGATCTGGCCCTGCGGCAGGTCGACGCCGGTGAGCATGTCCACGATCTTGGCCTCCGTGTTGGGCACCGGCACCCCGATCGAGCCCGGCTTGCGCAGGCCGTAGAGCGGGTTGGCGTGGGTGACCGGGGAGGCCTCCGTCAGGCCATACCCCTCCACCAGCCGGCCTCGCGTCAGTTTCTCGAACGCCTCCTGCACCTCGATGGGCAGCGGGGCGGCGCCGCTGATGCACGCCTTGATCGAGGCCAGGCCGAACTCGCGCACGCTGGGGGCCTGGTTGATGGCCGTGTACATGGAAGGGACCCCGGGGAAGAGGGTGGGGCGGTAGTCGCGGATGTGGCTCAGCACCTCGGCCACGTCGAAGAGCGGCAGCAGCACCATCGTGCCGGCAACGGCGATCGGCACGTTCATGGCGCTCGTCATTCCGTAGCTGTGCAACAACGGCAGGACCGACAGCCAGGTCTCCTTGCCCACCTGCAGGTCCGGGATCCAGTGCCGCGTCTGGAGCGTGTTGGCCACCAGGTTGGCATGCGACAGACAGACGCCCCGAGGCTCGTCCGTGGTGCCGCTCGTGAAAATGATGGCCGCCAGGCTCTCCGGGGCGATCGCCACCTCCGGCGGCTCGATCGGCGCGTCGCGCATCAGCGTGGCCCTGCGGAGGCCGACCTGCTTGGCCAGGGCGATCTCCTCCGCCGCGTCGGCGTCCTT
>JBFGLK010000177.1:0-6672 GCA_041576195.1 Promineifilaceae bacterium (SeqCode) | reverse complement strand
GGGCACGAACGGGCCGTCCGGCCCCACCGTCGGCGGGCCGTAGTGGTATTCGGTATTGAGCGGCGGGTTGGGCTCTTCGATCAGGGCGATGAGATCCACGATCCCGGCCCATGGGGTGACGTCGAGGACGCCGTCGTCATCCGTGTCCAGGTCGTCCCCGTCCGCGCCGGTGAAGCCCTGCACCAGGACATGGGTGACGTTGTCACTGTTCTCGAAGTTGAGGTTGGTCACCAGGTCGGGCGTGCCCAGGGTGAAGGTGGCCTCGGCGGCGACGAAGAAGCCGCTGCCGGGAATCGCCTGGCCGGTCAGGTCGACCACGGCCTCGATGGTGCCGCTGCCGAGCCCGTCGCCGATGACCAGGTAGGTGTAGCCGTCGAGGGCGGCCCCGGGCGTGCCGGCAAGCTCAAAGTATTCGTCGTTGTCGGTGCCGGACTGATCGATGCGGATCTCGCTGATGGTGACGCCGCCGCCCGAGGCGATCGCCCGCGGCGCCGGCGTGGCGGCGAAGAGCAGCAGGCATAGGGCGACGAGCGCCACGGCAACGCCGCGCTTCGTCGGGGACTGAAGTCGTTGAATAGCCATGGAAGCCTCCTGAAATGGGGAACGCGATGGTTCGGCGTCGGGCCGGGCGTGCCCCTGGAGCGATTCGATTCCTCCCGCTGACGCGAATCACCGGTGTGAGATTGGTAACATTCCCCCGATCCTTTTCCAAACGACCATCAGGGCGTTCTGTTCGGCTTTCCTCTCCCTCCCATATGATAACGCCGACTGCGCTATAGGACCAGGGTACTGGCAGCCATACACCCTCACGGCCCCACCCGAAGGGTGCGCGCGCCAACACCCGAAGGGTGCTTTAGGCACCCTTCGGGTGTTTGGGCCTGGGCGCGCTATAATCGGCCCAGGAGACGCCGATGAAACCCTCCATCCTCGTCGTCGAAGACGAGCAAAGCATCCAGAATATCCTGCGCACCTACCTGGAGAACGCCGGCTATCGCGTCACCTGCGTGGACAACGGCCCCGACGCTTTGGCCCAGGCCCGGGCCCAGGCGCCCGACCTCGTCATCCTCGACCTCAACCTGCCGGGCATGGATGGCACCGAAGTGGCAGCGCGGCTACGGCAGAGCTCGGACGTCTACATCCTCATGCTCACCGCCCGCAGCGAGGAGAGCGACCGGGTGGCCGGCCTGCGCATCGGCGCCGACGACTACCTGACGAAACCGTTCAGCCCGCGGGAGCTGGTGGCTCGCGTCGAGGCGATCCTGCGGCGCAGTCGGGGCGGCCGGCAAACCCCGCCGGTCTACGCCTTCCGCCACGTGGTCGTCAGCCCGGAGAGCCACGAGGTCCAGGCCAACGGCACGCCGGTGTCGCTGACAAGCACCGAGTTCAACGTGCTGGTGGCCCTGGTGCGCCATGCCGGCCGAGTGCTGACCCGCGAGCAGTTGCTGGACCTGGTCTGGGGGGCCAACTTCTACGGCAACGACCGCGTGGTCGACGTCTACGTGGGCCAGGTCCGGCGCAAGCTGGAGCAGGCCAGCGGCGCCTCACTCATTGAGACGGTGCGCGGCGTCGGTTACAAGTTCGTCGACGAGCCCCAGTAAGCGACCATGCGACCCCGTTTTCGTAGAGCGGCAGCGCCCCCAGACGGTGGCGGCGCTTGCCGGCAAGAACCACGGGGCGCCAACCGGTGAGCCCCTGGCGTCAACTCCGGTGGCGCATCGTCGCCGCGCACATGTTGGTCGTCATCGTGGGCGTGGTCCTCATCCTGCTGATGGCCCTCTTCATCACCCAGGTGTTCACGCCCGCCGGCGTGGCGCAGGCGATCGAGGGGCTGGCGGCTGCCGGCACGGACGCGGCCCGCCAGCAAGAGTCCGAGGCGCTGCTGCGCGCCTTCCGGCGCTCGGTGCTCACCTCCGTGGCCGTGGCCGCGCTCGGCGCCGTCATCGCCGGCGTCGCCTCCAGCCTCGTCCTCAGCCGCGAGATCTTGCGCCCCCTGCGCGACCTGGCCGACGGCAGCCGGCGCATCGCCCACGGCCACTACGCCGAGCGCGTGGAGATGCCGGGCAGCGATGAGCTGGCCCTCGTGGCGCGCAACTTCAACCAGATGGCCGAGGCGCTGCAACAGGTCGAGCAACAGCGGGTCACCCTCATCGCCAACGTCTCCCACGAACTGCGCACCCCGCTCACCGGCCTGACCGGCTACCTGGAAGGCCTCATGGACGGGGTCTTTCCGGGCAACGAGGAGACCTTCGCCCAGCTCTACCAGGAGGTGCGCCGGCTCAGCCGCCTGGTCGACGACCTGCAGGATCTCTCGCGCGTCGAGGCGGGGCAGATCGCGCTCCAGATCGAGCGCTTCGACCTGATCCCCCTGGTCGAGCGGGTGGTCAACCAGGCGATGCCCCTGGCCGAGGCGGGCTCGCTGTCGCTGGCGCTGGTCGAGCCGCCGAAGCGGCTGGAGGTCATAGCCGACCCGGACCGGACGGCCCAGGTGCTACTCAACCTGCTGAGCAACGCCGTCCGCTACACGCCGCCGGGCGGCCACGTGGAGCTGCGGGTGGCGCAGACGGGGCTCGAGGTCCGCGTCACCGTGCGCGACACGGGCATCGGCATCCCCACAGAGGCGCTGCCCTACCTTTTCGAGCGCTTCTACCGCGTCGACAACTCCCGGGCGCGCCGGAGCGGCGGCAGCGGCATCGGCCTGACCATCGCCCGCCACCTGGCCTGGGCCATGGGCGGGGAGCTGACGGCCGCCAGCCCGGGCGCGGGCCAGGGCAGCACGTTTACGTTTGTCCTGCCGGCAGCAGAACCGCGACTACCCCAACGCGGAATGCGGAACGCGGAACGGGGAATGCACAATACCGCGTAGGGGCGCAGCAGGCTGCGCCCGTTGTCCGGCGCCCACCGCCCACCCCCGGCGGCGTGCAAGGCGACGGGCATCGGCGTAAAATGGGAAGTCGGCTAACCAAAGCCTGAAGGTGGCGATGCACGTTCCCGAGTCCCAATTCGCGCCGGGCCGTTTCGGTCGAATCGCCGCGGCGCTTGTCGCGGTCCTGATTGTCGGCGGCCTGAGCCTCTTCGCCTGGGCCTTGCTGGCGCGCGGGCCGGCGCCCGGGCCGGACCGGGCCCTGGCCGCCGCCCTGGCCGCCGCCGGCGCGGCCCCGCGGGAGCAACCCCCGCCCCCGGACCCGGCCCTGGTCGAGCTGGGGCGTGCGCTCTTCTTCGACAAGGAACTCAGCGGCAACCGGGACATCAGCTGCGCCACCTGCCATCACCCCCTGCTGCACACGGGCGACGGCCTGCCAGTCTCTCTGGGGACCGGGGGCCAGGGCCTCGGCCCCACCCTCGAGTTGGGCGCCGGGCGCACCCTCATCCCGCGTAACGCGCCCGACGTCTTCGATCGGGGCTCCCCGCAGTGGCACACAATGTTCTGGGACGGGCGTCTGAGCGGCAGCCCGGAGGGCGGCTTTGTTTCGCCGGCCGGGGTGCTGCTGCCGGCAGGCCTCGACAGCATCCTGGCGGTCCAGGCGATGTTCCCCGTGACCTCGCGGGACGAGATGCGCGGCACGGCCGGCGACGTGGACATCTTCGGCCGGCCCAACGAGCTGGCCGCGCTGGCCAACGACGACTGGCTGGGCATCTGGGACGCGCTGATGGCCCGGCTGTTGGCCATTCCGGGCTACGAAGCGCTGTTCGCCGCCGCCTACCCGGACGTGACCCCGGCCGACCTCGGCTTCCAGCACGCAGCCAACGCCATCGCGGCGTTCGAGATCGCCACCTTCACGGCGGCGGACAGCCCGTGGGACCGCTTTCTGGCCGGGGACCACGGCGCCCTCTCCCCGGAGGCGCGCGAGGGGGCCGCCCTCTTCTACGGCGAGGCGGGCTGTGCCCGCTGCCACAGCGGCCCGCTGCTGACCGATCAGCAGGTGCACAACATTGGCGTGCCCCAGCTCGGGCCGGGCAAGCGCAATAGCATGGGCCTGGATTTCGGCCGCTTCCTGGAGACCGACCGCGAGGCGGACCGCTTCGCCTTCCGCACCCCCTCGCTGCGGAACGTGGCCCTCACGGGGCCGTGGATGCACAACGGGGCCTATGTCCGGCTGGAGGACGCGGTGCGCCACCACCTGGACCCGGCGGCGGCGTTATGGGCCTATGACCCGGGACAGCTGCCGGCAGCCGTGCAAAGCACGTGGCACGGGCAGCCAGCCCTCCTGCGCGGTATCCTGCGTAACCTGGACCCCCTGCTCAGCACCCCGCAGACGCTCAGCGACGCCGATCTCGACCGCCTGCTGGCCTTCCTCCGCGCGCTGACCTCCCCCTCCCTGATCGACCAGAGCCACTACATCCCGGCCGCGGTGCCCAGTGGGTTGGGGGTGGATGATTAGGGGGTAGTGGTTTGTTGGTTTGGTGGTTCGCTAGTAACCATCAACCTAACCAACACTCCAACCAACCAACTACCTCTCTACCTCAAACCCCGCCTGCTCCCAGGCCAGGATGCCCCCGTCCATATTGTGCACGTTGTCGAAGCCGGCCTGGCGCAGGTAGTCGGTGACCTGGCCGCTGCGGTTGCCGCTGCGGCAGGTGACGATGACCTCGCGATCGGTCGGGATCTCGGCCAGGCGTGCCGGCACCTCGCCCATCGGAATCAGGGTCACGCCGGGGATGTGCCCCTCGTCATACTCCCACTGCTCGCGCACGTCGAGCACGAAGACGTCCTCGCGGTCCTTGATTTCCGCCACGGTCTGCACGTCCACGGTGTCCGGCAGGGAGAGCGCCTCCGCGACCGGGGCCGCGGCAGGCGCTGCGGGGCTGGTGGCCCCCGCCCCGCAGGCGGCCAGGACCAGCAACAGCAGGCTCAGCAAGAACAATCGCTTCGTCATCTTCTTCATGGTCACCATCTCACTCGCTTAATAGATAAACGGGAGCAGTTTGCGCACCCGTTTTTGATAGGCCGCGTAGTCCGGAAAGCGCTCGCGTAGCCAGGCCTCCTCACGGCGTGACTTGATGTCCAGGAGCCCGAAAAGGGCCGCCGCCCAGGCCAACGAGACCGGCGCACCCAGCAGCAGGCCCCACCCGAACGATCCCAGGATCAGGCCACTATAGATGGGGTGGCGGATAAGCCCGTAGAGGCCGCTCACCACCAGTCGAGAGCCGTCCTTGGGGTAGGGTACGGCGGTCAGGTTGCGGCCCAGGTTCCACACGCCGGCGAAGGCGAATCCGGCGCCAAGCAGGGCCAGCAGCAAGCCCAGGATCTGGGCGAGGATTCCCCAGGGCGACGGCCAGGGGGCCGCCCGCCAGGGCCACCACGGGCCGACGAGGACCAGCGCCAGGAAGATGAACTGGGCGACGACGTAGTACTCGCCGCGACGGCCCCGCCACCATGGTTCTTGTCCAGTCATCGGTCAACCTCTCTCGAACGCCCGGTTCGATCGCTGCCGGCACCGCCGCCGGCGCCAGGAAGCATAGCCATAAATCGGCGTCGCCGGCCAGCCCGGCGGCCCACTCTTACATAACCCTTACACGGGCTTTACGCGCCCCTTGAAAACGACTGCTATCCTGCTTACCAGTGCCGAAGGATGCTGCCATGAGCCCGACAAGGAAAGGAACGCCCGATAGTGACTCACGAGACCACGACGACCATTCCCGCAGTGAGCGCGCACGAAGTCTATGACCGCCTGCTGCGCAACCGCCAGCGCCTGATCGTCGACGTGCGCAACGAAGACGACTTTCAGCGCTGGCGCATCGAGGGGGCCAGCTCGCTGCGCACGGTCAACGTGCCCTATTTTGACTTCCTCGAAGAAGAGGAGGCCTCGGTCGCCAGCGTGCCGGCAGACGCGGAGGCGCTCGTCGTCTGCGCCAAGGAGGGCTCGTCCCAGTTCGTGGCCGAGATTCTGCAGTCCCATGGCTACCAGGTCTCCTATCTGGCCGACGGCATCCTCAGCTGGGGCAACCTCTACGACGCCCGCGACGTCATTAACGAGCCTTTCGGTCGCATCGTGCAGATCGCCCGCCCGGCGCGCGGCGACCTGAGCTTCGTGGTCATCAGCGACGGCGAAGCGGCGGTCATCGACCCGCTGCGCCACATCGAGCACTATCTGGACGCCGCCGGCGACGCCCGCATTACCCACATCCTGGACACCCACGCCCACGCGGACCACATCAGCGGCGGCCCGGCGCTCGCCGAGGCGACCGGCTCGCCCTACTATCTGCACCCCTACGACGCCATCCACCCCATCGACATGCTGCCAGCGACGTTGCCCTATGAGAGCCTGAGCGACGGCCAGCGTTTCCAGGTCGGCCAGTTCGAGGTACGCGTCATCTGGTTTCCCGGCCACACGCTGGGCCAGGTCAACTTCCTCTTCATCGCCCCGACCGGTCAGCGCTACCTGTTCAGCGGCGACGGCCTCTTCCTGCGCTCGTTTGGCCGGCCGGACCTGGGCGGGCAGGCCGAGGCGTGGACACCCTTGCTGTATGACAGCCTGACGCGGCGGCTGCCGGCCCACGTCGACGACGAGACGACCGTCTTGCCGGCACACTTCAGCACCCTGGATGAGGCGGACGAGCGTGGCGTCTTCAGCGCCACCTTCGGCCGGCTACGCCGGGAGAACGCGGCCTATCGGTACGACAGCCTGGAGACATTCACCGACTTCATCCGCCAGCACCTGCCTTACTTCCCGC
>JBFGLK010000176.1:0-6688 GCA_041576195.1 Promineifilaceae bacterium (SeqCode) | reverse complement strand
TCCCAGTAGGGCTGGCTGCGGATGCCGCTCGTCACTCGGACCTGTTGAGAATACTGGCTGCGCGCGTTGGTGTGATCGCGCAGAAAGAAGCTGAGGGCGGCGAAGAAATCCTGGGCGCGCTCGGCCGCCAGGTTGCCCTGCTCCCGCAGAGGGTCGACGGCCGCATCCAGGGCGCGGCCCTGATCCGCCGGAGCGCCCGCCCTGACCGCGGCCTGCACCTGCCCCAGCAGGCCGGCGCGGGGCCGGTTGATCTCCTCCAGCAGCGTTTCCAGATATCGCTGGTCGGCGGAGAAGGTCAGGCTGTCGGTGATGGCCGCCTCCATGTGGTGTGCCTCGTCGATGATCAGGTCGCCGTACTCGGGGATGATGGTGCTGCCGGCAGCCACGTCCGCCAGCAGGAGCGAGTGGTTGACGATGATCAGGTGCGCCCGGCTGGCGCGCTGGCGCGAGATGAACAGCGGGCAGCGGGTCTGGGCGCACGTCTCCCGGTTGCAGCCCTCGTTTTCCGCGCTGAGCCGGCTCCAGGCCAGGCGCTCGTCCGGGCCGCGGAGCGAGATCTCCGCCAGGTCGCCCGTCTCCGAGCCAGGCAGCCAGTTGAGAACGCGCGCGTAGACGGCCATCTCATCGGCCGAGGATGGGCCGCGATGGCGCATCTGCTCGAAGAGGCGCGTGCAGAGGTAGTTGCGCTTACCCTTGAGCACCGCGGCGCGCACCTCGAAGACCAGCAGGCGTTGGAGCTGCGGGATATCCTTGTGCACGAGCTGGTCTTGCAGGTTGATCGTGTTCGTGGAGATGACCACCGGGCGGTCGTTCAGGTCGGCCCAGAAGGCTGCCGGCAGCAGGTAGGCGATGCTCTTGCCAGTGCCCGTGCCCGCCTCGATGAACACGTGCTCCTCCGCGTTGAACGCCTCGCCCACGCGGCGGACCATGGCCACCTGCTGCTCGCGATACTCGTAGTCGGGAAAGGCGCGGCTGAAGTTGCTGTCCGGCAGGAGCATGCCGGCAATCGCCTCGGCGTCGATCCGCTTCGGCTCTTGCCCGCCGCCCGCCAGGACCCGACCGGACGCCGCCGGGGGGTCCCAGAGCGTCTCCAGGCCCGCGCCCGCCCCCCGCGTGAACGCCTCGCGCGCGGCCATCGCCAGCGCTTCCTCGAAGAAGATCGTCTCCGGCCAGCCGATGCGCCCGCCGGTCATGACGATCTCGTTTAACCGGGCCAGGCTCATCTCGCTCGCCTGGGCCAGCAGCCGCAGGAAGAGGGCAGCCGTCTGCCGGGCGTCGGACAGGGCGCGGTGGCTCTGGCCCTGGCCGGTCTCGGCCAGGCCAAGGTGGGCCACCAGGTTGTCCAGGCTGTAGCGGCCGAGCGAGGGGAGGACGATGGAGGCCAGCGTGGCCGTGTCGACGCGCCTGTTGGTCTGACCCACGTAGGCGGCCCGCAGGAAGGCCAGGTCGAAGTTGACGTTGTGCCCCACCACCACGTTATCGCCAACCAGCCGACGAAGGGGCGTCCGCAGGCTGTCCAGGTCCGGCGCCTCCGCCACCATGGCGTCGTCGATGCCGGTCAGCCGCGTGATCTCGGCCGGGATCGATCGGCCCGGATAGACGAGCGACTCAAACTGCTCCAGGACGCCCTGGCGGTTGAACAGCACCACCCCCACTTCGATGATGGCGTCCTGGTCGGGATTGAGGCCGGTCGTCTCTACATCGACCGCGGCGTAGGTCGTGATCATGGGCCGGATTATACCCGACAAGGCGAAAATATGTTCAGTTTTTCCCCGGGGCCGTCCGGCCAGCGGCGGCTGTGCTATCATGGGTGACACGCCCGACGGGGCCCCGACTGGATGCCTGTCGTGTGGGCGTCACCGCACAAACACCAAGGCGAAGGAATCGCGCTATGGCAGACACACGCCCATTCCCCCCCGGTTTCATCTGGGGGGTCGCCACCTCAGCCTATCAGATCGAGGGCGCCCCGCGTGAGGACGGCAAAGGCGAGTCTATCTGGGACCGCTTCAGCCACGCCCCGGGGGCAATTGAGGACGGCACCACCGGCGACGTCGCCTGCGACCACTACCATCGCCGGGCCGATGACGTGGCGCTCACGCGTGAACTCGGTCTCATGGCCTACCGCTTCTCGATCGCCTGGCCCCGGATCCTGCCGGCAGGCCGGGGCCCCATCAACCAGGCCGGTCTCGACTGGTACGATCGCCTGGTCGACGGTTTGCTCGCCGCCGGGATCGAGCCGTTCGCCACGCTCTATCACTGGGACCTGCCCCAGGCGCTGCAGGATGAGGGGGGCTGGCCCCGGCGCGAGACGGCCCAGGCGTTCGTCGGCTACGCCGACGCAGTCAGCCGGCGTCTCGGCGATCGCGTCAGCCACTGGATCACGCATAATGAGCCCTGGTGCTCGGCCCATCTTGGCCATGGCACTGGCGAGCACGCACCGGGCCTGCGCGATCGAGCCGCGGCGCTGCGAGCCGCCCATCACGTCCTCCTGTCGCACGGGCTGGCCGTGCCCGTTATCCGGCAGAACAGCCCGGCGGCGGAGATCGGCATCACGCTCAACTTCGAGGTCGCCCTGCCGGCATCGCCCAGCTGGGCCGACATGCACGCGGCCCGCCACTACGACGGCTATTTCAACCGCTGGTTCCTCGACCCGGTGACCGGCCGGCGCTACCCGGCCGACATGGTGGCCGACTACCAGGCCGAGGGCGTGCTGGACGACGACCTCATCCTGCCCGGCGACGAGTCGGCCATCGCCGCCCCCATCGACTTCCTCGGCGTCAACTACTACACCCGGGTGATCCGGCGGGATGTCACGGCGCCGAACAACCTGCCGCAGACGCGCTTTCCGGACCCCGTCGAGGCGCGCACCGACATGGGCTGGGAGGTCTACCCGGACGGCCTTTTCCAGCTGCTCACGCGCATCGCCTTCGCCTACCGTCTGCCCAAGCTCTACATCACGGAAAACGGCGTCAGCTACGACGACGGACCGGACGCGACCGGCCGCGTGGCCGACAGCCGGCGTATCGCCTATCTGCAGGACCACATCGGCGCCGCCCACCGGGCCCTGGCGGCCGGCGTCCCCCTGGCCGGCTACTTCGTCTGGTCGCTCATGGACAACTACGAGTGGGCTCTGGGCTACACGCAGCGCTTCGGCCTGGTCCACGTCGACTACGACACGCTTGAGCGGCGCCCCAATGACAGCGCCTTCTGGTATCGGGACCTGATCGCGCGCAACGCTCTGGCCTGAACCGCAACCGGGGCGGACCCGGTGGGTTATAACTAAAGGCTGACTGCCCGGCCAAGCATCAGATGGAGGCCAAATGAGGAAACGGGTTGTAATCACCGGGATGGGGACGCTGAACCCACTGGCGGACACGCCGTCAGAGACCTGGGAGCACGTGCGCGCCGGCCAGTCGGGCATCGGCCCGCTGACGCGCTGCGACACGTCCGAGCTGAAGACGCGCTTTGGCGGCGAGATCCGGGGCTTCGACGCCGTGGCCTATTTCGGGCGCAAGGACGCGCGCCGAATGGATCCCGTGTCGCACTATGCCCTGGCCGCGGCCACCTGGGCCCTGGAGGATGCCGGCATCGATCTGGACCGCACCGATCGCGAGCGCGTCGGCGTGGTGCTCGGCTGCGGCATGGGCGGTCTGACCACCGTGATGGACGGGTTCGACACGGTTCGGGAGAAAGGGCTCGGCCGCGTCAGCCCGTTCTTCGTGCCCATGCTCCTGGCCGACGCGCCGGCGGCGAGCATCTCGATCGCCCACGGCCTGCGCGGCCCGAACATGGCGATCGCCACCGCCTGCGCCGCGGGCAACAACGCCATCGGCGAGGCGGCCCGTCTCATCCAGCGGGGAGAGGCAGACGTGGTCATCACAGGCGGCTCGGAGGCCCCCTTGCTGCCCATCGTCATCGCCGGCTTCAACGCCACCGGCGCCCTGTCCGTCTACGAGGGCGACCCGCGCGAGGCGGCCCGCCCGTTCGACCAGAACCGCGACGGCTTCGTGGTCAGCGAGGGGGCGGCGATCCTGGTACTCGAGGACCTGGAGCATGCCCAGGCGCGCGGCGCGCGCATCTATGCCGAGTTCCTCGGCTATGGCACCAGCGCGGATGCCTATCACGTCTCCGCCCCGCCGGAGGACGGGGCCGGCGCCGCCCAGGCAATGCGCCTGGCCCTGCGGGATGCCGGCATCGCCCCGGAGGCGGTCGACTACATCAATGCCCACGGCACCGGCACCCAGCTCAATGACAAGAGCGAGACCACGGCCATCAAGCACGTTTTCGGCGAGGCCGCCTATGACCTGGCGGTGAGCTCGACCAAGTCGGTGCACGGCCACCTGCTCGGCGCCGCTGGCGCCCTGGAGGCGCTCGTCTGCGTGCAGGCGCTCAATGCCGGCATCCTGCCCCCGACCATCAACTACGCCACCCCGGACCCCGCCTGCGATCTCGACATCGTGCCCAACAGCGCCCGCCCGGCCAACCTGCGCGTGGCCATGTCCAACGGCTTCGGCCTCGGCGGCCACAACGCGACGATTGTGCTGGGGAGGTATGAGTAGGGGGCTGGTTGGTTAGTTGGTTAGTTTGCTGGTTGGCTGATTGGTTAGTTTGCTGGTCGGACCCCGATCCCCGATCCCTGATCCCTCTCGTGCCTGCCCCATTCTGCATCACGCTCGGCATCATGCAAGACGCCGGCCTGCCGCACATCGGCTGCCGGTGCGCGCGCTGCCGCTCGGGCCGGGTTGAGCACGCGGCCTGCCTCGGCGTGGTCGACCCGCGGCGGGAGCCGGCAGGGGTCTGGCTGATCGACGCCACGCCGGACATCGGGGCGCAGCTCGCGCTGCTGGCCGAGTGGCTGGGCCCGCACCCGGGCCGCCCGGAGCGCCTGCGCCAGCCGGATGGCATCTTCCTCACGCACGCCCACATGGGTCACACCGCCGGCCTGACCCAACTGGGGCCGGAAGGCCTGTTTGCCCGGGACCTGCCCGTCTTTGGCCGGGAGCCGCTGCTGACGGCGCTGGCGGCCATGCCGTTGTGGCGGCCGCTGCTGGGCAATTTGCGGCCCACGGCGCTGGCCGATGGGGAGCCTTTCGCCCTGGGGCCCGACCTGAGCGTGACGGCCGTGCCGGTGCCGCACCGGGACGAGATCGGTGCCGGCACCCTCGCCTACCTGGTCACCGGCCCGACCCGCACACTTCTCTACGCCCCCGACATCGACGACTGGTCGCTCTGGGAGGAGGCCGGCCGGTGGCTGGCGCGGGCGGACGTCGTCCTGGCTGACGCCTCGTTCTACGGCCCGGACGAGCTGGGTGGGCGGCCGCCCGTGGCTCACCCGCTGGTGCCGGACACCCTGGCCTTCTTCCGCGACTTCCCAGGCCGGTTGGTGTTAACCCACCTCAACCACACGAACCCGCTGCTCGACCCCGACGGTCCGGCACACCGGGCGGTGGCCGCAGCCGGGGCCGAGGTTGCCACGGCGGGCCGGCGGTTCACGGTATAGGCACTGCCGGGGAGATTCCCCGGCAGTCTACCCTACATCTGTACTGAATTCGTCGCCGACAGTGCGTAAGACGCCCCGCAGCGCTTGTCGATAATACCGCGCCGCGGTATTATCCAATCGTGATCCGCTCGTTCAAGGACAAGGAGACAGCGAGAGTCTTTCACCGCCATTTCTCCCGTCGGCTAGCAGTTGACATCCAGCGATCGGCCCTGCGTCGACTGACCTACTTGCACGCCGCCACCTCGCTCGCTGATCTGCAGCTACTACCAGGGAATCGGCTCGAAGCGCTCAGAGGGGATCGCGCCGGACAGCACAGCATTCGCATCAACGACCAGTGGCGCATTTGCTTTGAATGGAAAGAAGGAGACGCGCACGATGTCGAAATCGTCGACTACCACCCAGGATAGCCCGGCTGAAGACCGGCAAGCTCCGGTCCATCCCGGGGAGATCCTGCTCGAAGAGTTCATGAAGCCGCTGGGGCTGACGCAGTATCGCCTGGCCAAGGAGCTGAACGTCTATCCTCGCAAGATCAACGAGATCGTCCACGGCAGCCGGGCAGTGACGGCGGACACGGCGCTGCGATTGGCGCGCTATTTCGGCACGAGCGCGGAGTTGTGGCTGAAGCTCCAGGCATACTACGATCTGGAGCGAGCGAGAGACGAGTTGGAGCCGCAGATCCTCGCGGAGATCCGACCGCGATACGAGCTCGGTAGAGAGTCGACAGACCCGGTTGCGCCCGACGTCTCCGCCGGGCCTCCCCGTTAGCCCCCTCTAGTCCGCCCGTTCCCCCGACACCGTGACCACCAGCCGGCGGGCGCCGCCGCGGTCGCGGTGCTCGCACAGATAGATCCCCTGCCAGGCGCCCAGGGCCAGTCGCCCGTCGCGGATGGGCACGGTGACGCTGCTGCCCAGCATCACCGCCTTGAGGTGTGCCGGCATGTCGTCCGGCCCCTCATACCGATGCACGTACGGCGCCCCTTCCGGCGCCAGGCGATTGAAGTGCGCTTCCATGTCCTGGCGCACCTCGGGCTCGACGCCCTCGTTGATGGCCAGAGAGGCCGACGTGTGCTGGATGAAGATGTGCACCAGGCCAGCCCGCAGATCACGAATCACGGGCAGCTGGCCCGCAATCTCAGCCGTGATGACGTGAAAGCCGCGGGGCCGCGGCGCCAGGATGATCTCCGTCTG
>JBFGLK010000175.1:0-6701 GCA_041576195.1 Promineifilaceae bacterium (SeqCode) | reverse complement strand
GGTATCCACACCGTCAGCGGCGAGGGCACCGTCGGCGAAAACCTACCCCTGATCACCTACCAGTACGGGCTCGACCCCGGCCTTTGGCCGTTCGTGGCCTGGTTCAACGACATCGCCGACCCGCTGCGCATGGCGGCCGGCACCATCCTGCGCATCCCGGCCCTCTCGTTGGTGGAGCGCTTCTGGCGATGACCTTCATCACCCTGCCCCGACTGACGGTAGAAGCGGATGGCCAGCCGCTCCCCGAGGCGGCGCTGGTCGCCCTCACCCGGTTGAGCGTGCACCAGCAGCTCGCCCTGCCGACCCTGTGCGAGCTGGTTTTCGTCGATCCGCCCGGCCCGCTCGATGCCCCCGCCCGCCTGGCCCCCGGCACGCGCCTGCGCCTATCCCTGGCCGGGGGAGCCACCCCCCTCTTCGTTGGGCAGGTGACCGGCCTGGCCCACGCCTTCACGCCCGACGGCGAGCGCCAGGTCCGGGTCCACGGCTACGACGCCCTGCACGCCCTGCGCAAACGCGGCGGCGTGCGCGCGCACGTGCAGGTGGCACCGGCGGAACTGGCCGCCGAGATGGTCGGCGACCTGGGATTGGCCGTCGAGGCGGCCGAGCCCGGCCCGGTGCACAGCTATCTGATCCAGGGCGAGCAGTCTGATTTCGATTTCCTCGGCGACCTGCTCGCTCGCTGCGGCCTCTACGCCGTCGTCCGCGACGGGACGCTGCACCTGCTTACGTTGGCCGGGCTGCCGGCCACCGTCGCCCTGGCCCTGGGTGAGACGTTGCTCGAAGCCCGCGCCGAACTCAACGGGGAGCGCGTGGCCAGCGAGGTGACCACCCAGGGTTGGAACCCGCTCTTGATGGAGAGCTTCTCCAGTACCCGCGGACAACCGCGCTCGAGCCGGGAGGTGGTGGCAGCCGTCGCCCCCGCCGACGTCGATGGCGACGGCGTTGTCTGGTTGCTGGACGAAGACCTGGCCGTGCCCGACCACGTCGAAGGGCTGGCCCAGGCCGAGCTCGATCACCGGGCCGCCGGCGCGGTGACCGTCCAGGGAGTCGCCCTGGGCGATCCGGCCCTGCAACCGGGCACGGGCATCGCTCTCAGCGGCCTGGGCGAGAGCGTCTCCGGCCGCTACACCCTCACCGCGGTGACCCACCGCATCGATCCGGAGCACGGCTACCTTTCCCGCTTCGACACGGCGCCCCCGCCGCTGCCGGCACGCGCCCGCGGCGCGGTGGCCAGCCTCGGCGTCGTCAGCCAGGTCGACGACCCGGACGGCATGGGCCGGGTGCGGGTGACGCTGCCGGCTTTCGACGGCGTGGAGACCGACTGGATGCAGGTCGTCGCTCCGGCGGCCGGAGTGAACAAGGGCCTCGTCGCCCTGCCCGGCGTCGACGACAACGTGCTCGTCCTCTTCACCCGCCACAACCCAGCCCAGGGGCTGGTGCTCGGCGGGATCTACGGCCCGTTTGCTCCCTACGACCCTGGCGTCGCCGGCGGCGACACGCGCCGCTACACGCTGCGCACCCCCCGCGGCCACCTGATCCGCCTGGACGACGACGGCAACGCCCTGCGCGTCGAGCACCGGGACGGCAGCTACGTGGAGATGACGCCGGACAAAGTCCTGGTCCACGCCGAGGGCGACCTGGAGCTGACGGCCCCGGGCCATCAGGTCCTCATCCGCGGCGCGCAGATTGATTTCGAGCGAGGCTAAGCCATGCGCTGGCTGACCGAAGACGCCGTTCTGCTCTGCACCCACATCACCGGTCAGGTGGGCATCCAGCCGACCCAGACGCTGGTGCGCATCGCCGGGCGCCGCGTCCTCGTGGCCATCGACCCCGAGGGCAAGGGCATCAGCGCCTGCTCCAACGCCGCGCCGCCGCTCAAGCCCTGCCTCACCACGCTACGCGTCGAGCGCGGCTATTCCGATCTGATCCGCATCGAGGGCCGCCCCGTCTGCCTGGACACCGTGACCGGCAAGACGGACGGCACGCCGCCGGGCACCGTCTACTACAACGTGCACGAGCCCGGCCAGCAGCTCGTCACCGAAACGTGAACACGACGCACGAGGCCATGAGATGACGACCCCACGCTACCGGGGCTGGCGCTTCGCCTACCCCGTGCTCGACGTACCGGAACCGGAAGCCGGTCTGCAAATCTCCCCCCGCGGGGGCATCAGCGCCGTCGAAGGTAATGCCGCCGTGCGCCAGGCGATCCTGCTGCTCCTGTCGACACGGCCGGGCGAGCGCGTTATGCGCCCGGACTACGGCTGCGAGCTGTACCGGCTCATCTTCTCGCCCAACGACGACACGACCGCCGGCCTGGCCATTCACTACGTCCGGCGCGCCCTGGAGCGGTGGGAGCCGCGCATCGACATCCTGCGGCTCGACGCCAATCGCAGCCCGGCGTCGCCCGAGCGGCTGGACATTCTGCTGGTCTACCAGGTGCGCCACACGCAAACCCGGGACGAGCTCCAGCTATCGCTGCGCCTGAGTGGAGGCACCCCGACATGAGTCTTAAATCGCCCAAGCTGGACGATCGCACCTTCAACGACTTGCTGGCGGAGGCCCGGCGCCGCATCCAGCAGAAGGGTGGTGTCTGGACCGACCTCTCGCCCAGCGACCCCGGCGTCGTGCTGCTCGAGCTGTTCGCCTTTCTCACCGAGGTCATGCTCTATCGGCTGAACCGACTGCCGGAGAAGGCCTACGTCGAATTCCTCAACCTGCTGGGCGTTAAGCTGCAGCCGCCGTCGGCGGCGACCGTCGACCTGGTCTTCCATCGCGGCCAGGCCGCGGCGGAGGCGGCGACGGCCGCCATCGAGATCCCGCGGGGCACCCGGGTGACCCTGGGACGGGGCGGCGAGCGGGAAGAGCCGCCGGTGTTCATCACTGACCGGACCGTGACGCTGGACGCCGGCGAGCCGGAGGTGACAGTCCGGGCCACTCATTGCGAGCAGGTGGAAGGGGAGCTCCTCGGCCGGGGCACCGGCCTGCCGGGCCAGTCGCTCGCCGTGCGGCGGCCGCCGCTCATCGCCCCGACCGGGCATCCCCTGGAGCTGGTGATCGCCGTGGAGGCCCGCTCGGAGGAGCTGGGCGAGCGCATCCCGGCCATCCAATACGAGGGCAAGACCTATCGCGTCTGGCAGGAGGTAGCCCACTTCGCCAACCTCGGCGACGACGACCACGTCTACCTGGCCGATCGGGCCAGCGGGCGCATCACTTTCGCCCCGGCACTGCGGCGGCGCGGCGCGGGGCCGGCCGAGGAAGGCGACGAGTCGGGCGGCCTGGCGGAGGTACCCGAGGCGCTGGCCCAGGTGCCGAGCGCCGACCGCGAAATCCGGGCCTGGTATCGCCGCGGCGGCGGGCGCGCCGGCAACGTCGCCGAAGAGCGCCTCGTCACAATGAAGGACGTCATCCCCGGCCTCAAGGTCACCAACCGCATCCGGGCGACCGGCGGCAAACCAGAGGAGTCCCTGGCCAACGCCCTCTTGCGCGGCCCGGAGGAGCTCCACTCGCTGCAGCGCGCCGTCACGGCCCGGGACTTCGAGCTGATCGCCCGCAGCTACAGCGCCCGCGCGGTGGCCCGGGCCAAGGCCTTCACCCGGGCGGAGCTGTGGCGCCACGCCGCACCTGGCCACGTCGAGGTGCTGCTCGTGCCCGACGTGCCCGAGGCCGAGCGGGCTCGCCTCACGCTGGAAGGGCTACGCGCGCACGAGACCGAACCGATTCTGGACCAGATCCGCCTGGCACTCGACGAGCGACGCCCCCTGGGCACCACCTGCGTCGTCAACTGGACCCGTTACAAGACCGTGCGCGTGGCCGCCCGTGTCGTGGCCCAGCGGGAGGAAGACCTGGACGCGCTGGAGGCGCGCATCGTCGAGCGCCTCTACCAGACGATCACGCCGTTGCCGACCCCGTTCAACTCGACCGGCTGGCGCTTCGGCCAGGCGCTGCGCGTCTCCGACGTCTACGACATCGCCCTGCGCGAGCCCGGCGTCCGCTGGGTAGAGCGGGTGCGCCTGCAGGTGGACGAGGTGCCGGGCGCCAACATCGGGGCGATCGCCATCGATCATTTCCAGCCCCACACCTGGTACGTCGGCAGCGAGGGCACGCTCTTTCGCTCGTTGAACGACGGGGACGGCTGGGAGCCTGTGGGGCGCTTCGAGGGCCCGATCGTCAGCGTCCAGGCACACCCGCGCCGCGCCGGGCTGGTGGCGGTCGCCAGCCGCCAGGCCGGCAAGGACGGCACCCACGTGCGCCTGTCGGTCGACTGCGGCGAGACGTGGGATGCCGGCAGCTATCCGCTCGCCTTCACCGTGCACGACATGGCCTGGACCCTGCGCGACGACGTGCCCGTGCTCTTCCTGGCCACCGACGTCGGCCTCTACGAGCTCATCCTGCGGCCCGGCGGCAGCCCGACCCAGGTGCTCGTGAATCCGACCGACCAGGACCAGGGCTTCTACGCCGTCGTGGCCTACACCGACCCGCGCGGCATCGCCACCGTGGCCGCCGCCGCCACCAGCCTGGGCGGCGTCCACCTCTCCACCACCGGCGGGCGGGCCAACTCCTTCCGCCGCATCGACAAGAACCTGCCGGACAACGAGGACATTCGCATCCTGGCGGTGCAATACGACGGCCCGCGCGCCTTTCTCTGGGCCGGCGCCGCTGCCACCGGCGGGGACATGGGGCGCGGCGCCTACCGCTGGGAGCTGCGCGGGGCGCAGGACCCGCCGGAAGGGTGGGTGGCCTTTGCCCAGGGCTGGGAGGGAGGCAGCTGCCGGGGCCTGGCCTTCCACGGCACGCAGGTCTACGCCGCCTCGCACCGGCTGGGGGTGCTGCGGCTGGACGCCAGCCGTGCCGGCACCGCCTGGGTCGCCCCCGGCATCGCCTGTGGTCTGCCGCTGCGCGAGCGCGAGCAAGAGCGCCTCTTCTACCCGGTGGACGCCATCGCCGCCAGCCCGGAGCGAGCCGAAGCGCTGGTGCTGGCCGGCGGCGAGGCCGGCGTCTACCGCACGCAAGACCAGGGCCAAAGCTACCACTCGTCCTCCAGCACCGAGTTCGCCGAAAAAGTGACGCTGCCCGAGACCTGGCTCTTCATCTCGGGCGCGCACGACGTGAAGGTGATCAGCGAAGATGAAGCAAGCTGAGATCCAGGCCCTGCTGCCCGAGATCTTCCAGCGCACGGCGCGCGAGGGGGGCCCGCTCACGCTGCTGCTGGAGGTCATGGAGGCGTTGCACGAGCCGGCCGAAGCGGTCCTGGCCGAGCTGGATCGATACTTCGATCCCTACCGGGCGCCAGACGACTTCGTGCCCATGCTGGCCACCTGGGTCGACCTGGGCTCGTTGATCCGCGAGGCGCCGGAGGCGTTCCCCGAGGCGGTCGTCGAGCCGCTGCCGACCGGCATCGGCCGGCTGCGGGCACTGGTGGACGCGGCCGCCTATCTCTCCCAATGGCGCGGCACGGCCCGCGGCCTGCTGCGCTTCCTGGAGACGGCCACCGGCGCCGACGGCTTCGTCATCGACGAGGCGGTGGCCGACGAGCAGGGGCAGCTCCGGCCCTATCACCTGCGGGTCACGGCCCCTGCCGGCACGGCGCCCTACCGGGCCATGCTGGAGGCGATCGTCGAGCTGGAAAAGCCGGCCTACGTCACCTACGAGCTGGCCTTCGCCCCCGAGTCCGATGAGGAAGAGACGGCGCCGCCGCCCGCGGCCGACGAGGCCCCTGGCAGGGCCCCCACGGGAGCGTCCTGATGCGCTATTTCACCCGCCTGCGCAACTTCTGGTTTCCAGACACCGCCAGCCTGGCCTGGTTCTTCCTTTGCCTGCCCGCGCTCTACTTCTGGCAGACCTTCATCCACGAAGGCGCGCACGCCATCACAGCGCTGTTCGCCACCGGGGACTTCCCCAAGTTCTTCCCCTTCCCACACGTCGACGCAGACGCCGGATTTCGCAATGGCGTCGCCTTCACCGGCGGGGCTGGCTTCATCGCCACCCCCCAGTTCGTGGCCCTGGCCCTGATCCTCACCTTCACCCTGGTCGCCATCCTTGTACGCGTGCGCAGCTCCGAGCTGCGCTTCGCCCTGCGCACCTGGTACTTCGCCGCCTGCGTCGACCTGATGTACAACAGCGCCAAGGGGCTGTGGGGTGGGTCGGGGCCGTTTGCCGACTGGGGCAAGCTGACCGCCGAGATTGGCAAGCCGGGCATCATCGTGCTCTCCTGGGTGATCTGGCTCGTTATCCTGAGCCACTTCATCTGGTTTTACTACTCGCCGTGGGCCGACGACGAGCCGGCGCCTGCCGGCTTCATGGGCTTCCGTTGGGTGAGCCTGACGAGCGGCATCCTATCGCTGTTGGCGATCATCTTCGCCCTGGCCGTGAGCGACGATCGGCTCGACAAGAGCCATCCGGTATACATCGTCGCTCTGGTAGTGCAGATTTTGGCCGTGATCGGATATGCCGTATACTTCGGCCTCAGCTTTCGTCGTCAATAGGGAACCGCATAGCGGGGAGAACGCAGACTGATGGCAGGGACCTTTTCCATTACGGCACCCGGCAATAACGTCATGCTGCCGGCCGCGGAGCGCCAGACCGGTGCCAAGCGCCGGGCCAGCGTGACCTACACCGTCACCAACACCAGCGGCAAGGATCTGCGGGGGCGGGCCATGGTGGCCACAACGCCGGCAAACGCGCCGCACCTGGCCTGGCTGGCG
>JBFGLK010000174.1:0-6735 GCA_041576195.1 Promineifilaceae bacterium (SeqCode) | reverse complement strand
CGGCGCGCGACGAGCCCGCGGCGCAGGGGCCCGCGCCTTCGTCAACAAACCAAAAAAGGCGTTTTGGCACCTCAAAATAGCCGGCGCGGCGACGGGGTCGCCACCGGGTGGGCGGCTGCGCGCCCGGCCAGACGTTTTCTTGACAATATCTGGCCCCTCGGACTAGAATCCCTTACTGAGAAGGTTTCTCTTGGGTCTGGTTCATCTCTCCGAGACATCACGCTCTATGTGTCATGAGTGGGAAGCGTGTTGGCTTCCCTCTCTTGCGTCTCAGTCACAACAAAGACACCGGAGATTGAGAAATGAGCATCATCAAGGTTTCCGCGACCTCGCGGACTGCCGCCGTGGCCGGGGCGGTAGCCGGCGTCATCCGTGAGGCTGGTCGCGCGGAGGTGCAGGCGATCGGCGCCGGCGCCGTCAATCAGGCCGTCAAGGCGATCGCCATCGCCCGAGGCTATCTGTTGGAGGAAGACGTCGACGTGATCTGTATCCCTTCGTTCGTCGAAGTCGACATTGACGGCCACGAGCGGACGGCGGTCCGGGTGCTCGTCGAACCGCGCTGACCGGCGCGTGCCGGATTGGGGGCGGGGCGCGGTGGGCCGCGAGGGGGTGGGCCGCTGCGGCGATTGATCAGGGTCCTGAAGGTCTAAACGGAAGAGACGGATGCCGGGGCGGCCCTGGGTGCCGCCGGGCAGGCTTCGCTCCTATACCCGTGGGTTTCGACATGGGTTACAATCTCCGCCATGTGGATTCGCTTCGTGCTGTATGGGCTGGGCGGCTGGTGTGGCGAGATCGTGTTTACGGCCCTTACAGACAGTCTCCGGCGGCGCGACTGGCGTCTGGCCGGCACCAGCACCCTCTGGATGTTTCCCATTTACGGCCTCATTGCCATCCTCTATGAACCGGCGCACGAATGGGCCCGCCCCCTGGCGTGGCCGGTGCGGGCCCTCATCTGGTCCCTGGGTTTCACCGCTGTGGAATGGCTCAGCGGCTGGCTGATCGCCCGGGTGATCGGGCGCTGCCCCTGGGATTACACCGGCCGGCGACTGGCCATCAATGCCTACATCCGCTGGGATTTCTTCCCGGTCTGGGCCGTCGTCGGACTGGCCCTCGAGCCGATCCACGATTTCCTCGTCCGCCTGACGCCGGCCATCGAAGCGGCGCTCCCCTCCTGACCGCACCATGTTGCAGCCCGACGCCTTCTTCGATCTCAACGACCCGATTGCGGCGGATCTCTTCGCCGGGCTGGTCTTCGTGTGGCAGGCCCTGCCGCGGCTGGCCGGCCAGGTGGAGCGCCTGGCCGGTGGGCGCCAGGTTATCGAGGGCGAGGTGATGCCGGGGGCGCACCTCGGCGCGAATCCCATCTACATCGGGCCGGGCGCGCGGGTCGAGCCGGGTGCCTACGTGGAGGGCCCGGCCTACATCGGGCCGGGGGCCGTCGTACGGCACGGCGCCTTTGTGCGCGAGCACGTCATCCTGCTTGCCGGCAGCGTGCTCGGCCACGCCAGCGAGGCCAAGAACGCCCTGTTCTTCCCGGGGGCGCATGCGCCGCACTTTAACTACGTCGGCGACAGCATTCTGGGCGCCGGCGTCAACCTGGGTGCCGGCACGAAGCTCAGCAACCTGGGCATCCACAGCCGCAAAGACCCGGTCAGCGGACGACGTCCCACCATCACGCTGACGATCGAGGGGCGCCAGATCGACCTCGGCCTGAGCAAAATCGGCGCCATCCTTGGGGACGGTGTACAGACGGGCTGCAACGCCGTGCTCAACCCCGGCTGTCTGGTCGGCCCCGACACTGTGATCTACGCCAACATCAGCCTGCGCAAGGGCTATTACCCGCCCCGCACCATCATCAAACTCAAGCAACACGTGGAGGCGGTCCCGCTCCAGGCGCAGCCGCCTACTCAGGAGTCCTCATGACTGAATCCCCGTTTGTCCAGGAAGCGTGGCAGCTATCCGATCTGTTCCCGGCGCTCAACGACCCGGCGGTCGAGCGGGCGCTCGAGGCTTTGCAGGCCGGCGTGGCCGACTTCGAGACGATCCGCTCCGGGCTCAACGAGACGTTGGATACGGCCACATTCGTCAGCTACCTGGACCAGTATGATGCGCTTACTCGCCAGCTGAGTCGCCTGTATGCCTTCGGCTCGCTCAGCTTCGCCGCCAACACCCAGGACCAGCAGGCTCTGACCTATCTGGCCCGCATGCGGCAACAGGCGGCCGAGTTGCAGAATCGCACTCTCTTCTTCAGCCTGTGGTGGAAAGAGCTGGCCGACAAGGCGGCCGCGCGCCTGCTGGCGGCCGCCGGCGACTATCGCTACTGGCTCGAGGCCCTGCGGCGCCAGAAGCCGTACACCCTGTCGGAAGCCGAGGAGAAGATCATCAACCTGAAGGACGTCAACGGCGTGCGCGCCCTCGATACGCTCTACGACTCAATCACCAATCGGTACACCTTCACCCTGACGATCGACGGCGAGCCCCGACAGCTCACCCGGGGCGAATTGCAGGTTTACTACCGCGATCCGGATCCCGATCTGCGCGCGGCCAGCTACCAGACGCTGCACCGGGTCTATGCCCCGGACGCTCCGATCCTGGGGCAGATTTACCAGGCGATCGTGCGGGATTGGCGCAGCGAACACATGAACCTGCGCGGCTTTCGCTCCCCGATCTCCGTGCGCAATCTGGCCAACGACATTCCCGACGACGTGGTCGACACGCTCCTGGACGTTTGCCAGGCCAACGTCGGCCTGTTCCACCGCTACTTCGGCCTCAAAGCGCGCTGGCTGGGCATGGAGCGCCTGCGCCGCTACGACATCTACGCGCCGGTGCGCCGCTCCGAGCGACGCTACCCGTACGGTGAGGGCGTGGCCATGGTGCTGGAAAGCTTCCGCCAGTTCGACCCCGAGTTCGCCAGCATGGCGCGCCGCGTTTTCGCCGAGCACCACTTCGACGGCGAGATCCGGCCCGGCAAGGACACGGGCGCCTTCTGCGCCACGGTCGAGCCGGCCCTCACCCCCTGGGTGCTCCAGTCCTATCAGGGCCGTCCCGACGACGTGGCCACGATGGCCCACGAGCTGGGCCACGCGGTGCACAGCATGTTGGCCTCACACCACACCGCCCTGACGAGCCGCGCGTCGCTGCCCCTGGCGGAGACCGCCTCAACCTTTGGCGAGATGCTGCTCGTAGACCACCTGCTGGCGGCGGATCCCGATCCGGAGGTCGAGCGCGATCTGCTCTTTGCTCAAATGGACGGCGCCTACGCCACGATCATGCGCCAGGCCTATTTTGCCCTGTTCGAGCGGGCGGCCCACGAGCGCATCGCCGCCGGCGCGTCGGTCGACGATCTGTCCGCGCTCTATCTGGATCTGCTTCGGGAGCAGTTTGGCGACGCCCTCGACCTCAGCGACGACTTCCGGGTAGAATGGGTTGAGGTGCCGCACTTCTATGGCACGCCCTTTTACGTCTACGCGTACGCCTTCGGCCAGCTGTTGGTGCTATCGCTCTACCAGCAATTCTTGCGCGAGGGTGACGCCTTCAAGCCACGCTATCGGGCGATCCTGGCAGCGGGTGGGGCGGCGGCGCCGGACGAGATTTTGACTCGTGCCGGCATCGACATGCGCGCGGCCAGCTTCTGGCAGGGCGGCTTCGACGTCGTGGCCAACCTGTTGGACCGTCTGGAGCAAATCCCCCAAGCGGTTGCCTGAGCGTCGGACCCCGCCCGTCGGATTGAGAGAGAGGCGATGAACGAGCCTGTGGTCTATATTGTGTCCGGCCTGCCCCGGTCCGGGACCTCGATGATGATGAAGATGCTGGAGGCCGGCGGCCTGCCCGTGCTGACCGACGAGCTACGCGAGGCGGACGCCGACAACCCCAAGGGATATTATGAGTTCGAGCGCGTCAAGGCGCTGGACAAGGGGGACACGGCGTGGGTCGGCGCGGCGGCCGGGCACGTGGTCAAGGTCATCTCGGCCTTGCTGAAGCACCTGCCGGCAGGCTTCCGCTATCAGGTCATCTTTATGCAGCGCGCGGTGCCGGAGATGCTGCGCTCCCAGCGTAAGATGATGGTGCGACGGGGCACGGACAATACCCGCGTCGACGACGAGGAGATGGCTGTGCTCTTCGAAACCCACCTGCGCATGGTGGAGAAGTGGCTGGCCAACCAGGCGCATTTCGACGTGCTGTACGTCAGCTACAACGACATGCTGGTGAACCCGATCGAGCACGCCGAGACGGTGGCCGCATTCCTCGGGGGCGAGCTGAACGTGGAGGCCATGGTCGACGTCGTCGACCCGGACCTCTATCGCAACCGGGCGGCGAGTCGGAACGCGGAACGCGGAGTGCGCAACGCGGAGTAGCGTGGCGCGATGCGCCACAGCGCGTTGAGGGCTTGCCAGGACTGGCGATTCAGGCGGATCGCCCCACAATCTGTCGATCCCCTCCTTGACAGTCCCGCATGCCAAAGCTACAATTTAGATATACCTAAAAATCGGGCGATGGACCCATCGCTGCCTGGGCCCTCCCATGCCCCACACACCCGAGTGTTCATGCGCGTTCGTCTTCTCTTCCACTTCGTTCTTCCTCTGTCCCTGCTCTTCCTGACCGCCTGCGCTGCTGGCACGCCGGCGACCGACGCCGGCGGCCTCCGCGTCGTGGCCACCACCGGCCAGATCGGGGATGCCGTGGCCAACGTCGGCGGAGACGCCGTCTCCCTGACCACTCTGTTCGGCCCGGGCGTCGATCCCCATCTTTACGTGCCGACGGAGAGCGACGTCACCACGCTCGGCGCGGCGGAAGTCATCTTCTACAACGGCCTGCACCTGGAGGCGCAGATGACGCGCGTGATGGAGCAGCTGGGTGAGCGCGGGCGCGTCGTCGCAGCCCTGGGCGACGGCCTGCCGCCGGAGCGCCTGCTCACCTGGGACGCCACCACCCCCTACGACCCCCACGTGTGGAACGATCCCGAGCTCTGGATCCTGGTCGTGACGGCGATTCGCGACACGCTCAGCGCGGCCGACCCCGACAACGCGGCCCGCTTCGCCGCCAACGCCGAGGCCTATATCGCCGAAATCCGGGAGACCGACGCCTTCATTCGCGAGCAGGTGGCGCGCATCTCGCCGGAGCGCCGGGTCATGGTGACGGCCCACGACGCGTTCGGCTATTTCGCGCGCACCTACGGCTTCGAGGTCCGCGGCCTGCAGGGCATCAGCACCGAATCGGAGGCCGGCACGCAGGACGTGCAGGCGCTGGCCGCGTTCATCGCCGACCGCCAGATCCCGGCCATCTTCGTCGAGACGACCGTGCCGCCACGGACTATCGAGGCGGTGCAGGCGGCGGTCCGGGCCCGGGGCTTTGAGGTGGCGATCGGTGGCTCGCTCTTCTCCGACGCGCTGGGCACGCCGGGAACGCCTGAGGGGACCTATACGGGCATGCTGCGGCACAACGCCCAGACGTTGGCGGATGCGCTGAGCGATAGCTAGAGTGTCATAGGGGTGATGATGATGGAGGGTGAGTTGGCGCTGGAGGTGACGGACCTGACGGTGGCCTATCAGGACCGACCGGTGCTGTGGGACATCGACCTGGCGGTGCCGGCAGGAGTGTTGCTGGCCATCGTCGGCCCGAACGGCGCCGGCAAGACGACGTTGATCAAGACGATCCTTGGCCTGGTGCGCCAGGCTGCCGGCAGCGTAGCCATCTACGGCCAGCCCTACGCCGAGCAGCGCCAGCTTGTCGGCTACGTGCCCCAGCGCGGTAGCGTCGACTGGGACTTCCCCACCAGCGTGCTGGACGTGGTGATGATGGGCCGCTACGGCGATCTGGGTTGGCTGCGCCGGCCCGGCGCGCGCGTGCGCCGCCTGGCGCAGGAGGCGCTGGAGAAGGTTGGCATGGCTGCCTACGCCGGCCGCCAGATCAGCCAGCTCTCTGGCGGGCAGCAGCAGCGCGTCTTCCTGGCGCGGGCGCTGGTGCAGGACGCGCAGATCTACTTCATGGACGAGCCGTTCCAGGGGGTGGACGCCACCACCGAGCGGGCGATCGTGGCGCTGTTGCAGGCGCTACGCGCTGCCGGCAAGACCGTGATCGTTGTCCACCACGATCTGCAGACGGTGCCCGAGTATTTCGACTGGGTCACCCTGCTCAACGTGCGCCGCATCGCCAGCGGGCCGGTGGCCGAGATCTTCACCGAAGAAAACCTGCGCCTGACCTATGGCGGGCGCATTGGCTTTCTCACCCGGGTGGACAACGGCGCCGAGGCCCTGACTTGAGTCGCCTCGCCAGGACAGCCTGACTACCCGACGACCTGATCACCAACGACCCGCCCCCTTCGGACGATGGACCTCGGCCAACTCCTCACCGACCTCCTCTTCGACTACACGGTGCGCACGGTCGCCCTGGGCACCGCGCTCATCGGCATCGTCAGCGGCGCCCTCGGCAGCTTCGCCCTCCTGCGGCGCCAGAGCCTGCTGGGCGACGCCATCTCCCACGCGGCCCTGCCCGGCGTGGTCATCGCCTTCCTCCTCACGCGTAGCAAGGACTCCCTCGTGCTCATCGTCGGCGCCGTGATCGCCGGCTGGCTGGCCACGCTGGTCGTGAGCAACGTCGTGCGCCACACGCGCATCAAGGAGGACAGCGCCCTGGGCCTCAGCCTATCGGTCTTCTTTGGCCTGGGCCTGATGCTGCTGGCGATGACCCAGCGCCTCCCCGACGCCCGCCAGGCCGGCCTGGATCGCTTTCTCTTCG
>JBFGLK010000173.1:0-6738 GCA_041576195.1 Promineifilaceae bacterium (SeqCode) | reverse complement strand
TGTAGAGGCGTTCCAGGTGCTGGCCGATGGCCGCGCGCAACTCGATCGTGCCGCTGTTGGAGGTGTAGGCAGTTTCACCGCGATCGAGCGACGCGATGCCGGCACGCAAGATGGGGTCCGGCGTGACGAAATCCGGTTCGCCGATGCCCAGGGAGATGACGTCCTCCATCGTAGCGGCGATGTCGAAGAACTTGCGGATGCCGGAAGGGGGCGTGGCGGCCACGCGCCGGGATATGAAGTCGCGCATCACTTTCCTCCTCAAGATCCCATCTGGATCTGGCTATTGTCGCCGACGAACAACGTGGCCGGGCGACCCTCAACGCGGGCGTTCTCGCCGACGAGGCTGCCGTCGAGCACGCACTCCTGGATGGTCGCGCCGGCGTCGACGATACTGTTGCGGACGACGCTTCCCCGGATGACCGCCCCGGCGGCGATGCTGGCGTGGGGGCCGATGACGCTGGCGTCGATCTCGCAGTCGGGGTGCAGATAGACAGGGGGCACCACAGTGAAGCCCTCGCCAAAGCTGCGTTCCAGCGCGTCCGTGCTCGTGTGCTCGAGCGCCAGCAGGCGGCGGTTGGACGCCAGGACGTTGGCGGGCGTGCCGGCATCGAGCCAGTAGTCGACGGCGCGCGTGCGGATGCGGGCGCCCTCTTCCAATAGAACGCCGTAGGCGTCGGCCATGAAGTACTCGCCCTTTGTGCGCCGCCCCTCGGCCATGACGCGGTCGACCGCCGCCAGGAGGCGAGGCGCGCTACGGAACCAGTTGATACCCACCACGGTGTGCCGGTGCTCTATCGTCGCCGGCTTTTCGATGAAGCGCTGTACCCAGCCCGCCTCGTCCAGCACAACGACGCCGAAGGTCCGAGGATCGTCGACCTCCTGGACGAGAAACGTGGCGTCGGCCTCCCCGGGCATAGCGGCGTAGTCGGCCTTGATGATGCCGTCGCCGAAGGCCAGCATCAGCTCGCCGTCCTGCATGAAGTCGCGGCACAGCGAGACGGCATGGGCCTGGCCGAGCGCTTCCTCCTGGAGGACGAAGTGGCTGTCGAGGTGCGGGTAGTTCCGGCGCACCCAGTCGGCGATCTGATCGCCCTTGTAGCCGACCACGAAGATCACCTCTTCGGTGGTGACAGCCTTCATGCGCTCCAGGATGTGGCCCAGTATCGTGTTGTCAGCCACGTTGAGAATCGGCTTGGGCCGGCTCCAGGTGTGCGGACGCATGCGCGTGCCGTAGCCGCCCAGCAAAATGATGACTTTCATCGACGGCGTCTCCTCGATCAGATGGGCGCCAGATGCCTGTGCCATGCCGTGGCCTGCTCGTAGGCGTAGGCGGCGTTCAGAACGGTCGCCTCGGCCAGCGTGTCGCCGATGAGCTGCAGGCCGATGGGCAGCCCGGCCTCGTCGAACCCGCACGGCAGCGACAGGCCGCAGCCGGCGCTCAAGTTAACCGGCAGGGTGTAGATATCGGCCAGGTACATGCTCAACGGATCGTCCGCGCGCTCGCCGAGGCGAAAGGCCGTAGTGGGGCTGGTGGGCGTGGCGATGACGTCCACCCGGGCGAACGCGGCGGCGAAGTCCCGCTGGATGAGCGTGCGCACCTTGAGCGCCTGGCCGTAATAGGCGTCGTAGTAGCCGGCGCTCAGCGCGTATGTTCCGAGCATGATCCGGCGCTTGACCTCGGGGCCAAAGAGGGCCCGGGTCTGCTTCAGCGTGTCGATCACATCCGCGCCGACGACGCGCGGTCCAAAGCGCACGCCATCATAGCGGGCGAGATTGGCGCTGGCCTCGGCCGGGGCAATCAGGTAGTAGGCGGGCAGGGCGTAGGGCGTGTGCGGCAGGCTGATCGCCTCGACGCTGGCGCCGAGAGCGACGAGCTCGTCGATCGCATTGCCGACCGCCTCCCGGACGGCCGGTTGGAGACCTTCGCCGAAGTACTCGGCCGGGACGCCGATGCGCAGCCCAGCAATGTCGCCCGTCAGGGCGGCCTCGTAGTCGGGCACCGGCTCGGGCAACGACGTGCTGTCACGGGGATCGTGGCCGGCGACGACCTGGAGCAGCGCGGCGCAGTCGGCCACGGTGCGACCGAAGGGGGAAATCTGATCGAGTGAAGACGCGAAGGCGATGACGCCCCAGCGCGAGACCCGCCCGTAGGTCGGCCGCAGGCCCACCAGGTTGCAGAACGAGGCCGGCTGCCGGACGCTGCCACCAGTGTCGGTGCCCAGGGCCGCGTAGGCCATGCGGCCGGCCACGGCGGCGGCGCTGCCGCCACTGCTGCCGCCGGGCACGCGGTCCAGGTCCCACGGGTTGCGGGTCGGGAAGTAGGCCGAGTTCTCCGTGGAAGAACCCATGGCGAACTCGTCGGTGTTGGTCTTGCCCAGGAGCACGGCCCCGGCTGCGGCCAGCCTCCGCGTGACGAAGGCGTCGTAAGGCGGAGTGTACCCCTCCAGGATCTTGCTGCCGGCAGTAGTCTCCACCCCGGCCGTGCAGATGATGTCCTTCAGGGCGACGGGCACGCCGAGGACGGGCGTCTCTTCACCGCGGGCGAGGCGGGCGTCGGCGGCCGCGGCCTGCTCCAGGGCCAGCTCGTCGGTGACCGTCAGGTAGCTGCGGACGTCGTTGTCTACCGCGACGATGCGGTCGAGCATGGCCTGGGTGACGGCGACGCTCGTCGTCTCGCCGGCGCGCAGGGCGCGGCGCAGCTCGGTCAGGGTGAGGGCGGACAGGTCCATGGGCGTTGGGCGGGCACCGGCAGTCGGCCCGCCGTCACTCCTCCAGGATCGCCTGGAGGCGGAATTGACCTTCCGCCGTTTCGGGCGCGTTGAACAGGGCGTCGGCCGGGTCCAGCGATGGGCGGACCACGTCGTCACGCACGACGTTTTCTCGCCGGACCGCGTGCGTCGTCGGCAGCACATCCCTCAGGTCGAGCTGTCCGATCATCTCGACGTGGGCCAGCACGGCCGAAAGCTGGTTCTGGTAAGCGACCAGCTCGGCCTCCGTCAGGGCCAGGCGGGCCAGGTGGGCAATGCGGGCGACTTCACTTTCGCTGAGAGACATCGGATCCCCTTCTTTGTGGGCGCCTCGCCGAGAGGGCTGCCGCGAGGGCGGCGATTCAGACCGGGTGCGTGAGGGGCTGAGCGTCTGGGGCGGCGTCGTCTTTTCCGTAGTACTCTTCCTCGCGCCAGAAGTGGTCCGGGGAGGTGAGTCGATCGATGTACAGGACGCCGTCCAGATGGTCGATCTCGTGCTGAATGATTCGCGCCGTCCACCCCTTCGGACGAAGCTTAAACCACTTACCCCGCCGGTCCTGAGCGCGCAGGCGCACGGCCGTGGGGCGGGCCACCTCGCCGACGAAGCCGGGGATGGAAAGGCAGCCTTCGATGCCGTCGACGGTCGTGTCGGCATGCCAGCTGATCTCCGGATTGGCGATCACATACAGCTCGCGCGTGCCCGGGATCTCCTCGCCGGCCTCGTCCAGCTCAGGCAGCGTCTCGATGACCGCCAGGCGCAGCGACCGGCCCACCTGGGGGGCGGCCAAGCCGACGCCGTTGGCGGCCCGCATCGTCTCGATCATATCGTCGACGAGCGTCTGGAAGTCGGCGTCGAACTTGCGCACCGGCTGGGCCATCTGGCGCAACACCGGATCGGGCGGGGTGACGATGTCGAGAAGGGTCATGCGTTCGCTTGCCTCGGTCAGATCTCTGGCGCCCGCAGGCAGGGCGGGCGTGCTGAGTGCCGGAGTTCGTCGCCGGCGTACGGCCGCGTGCGTGCCGGCAGCCTCCGGGTCAGGGCGTGGATTATAGCACATGGGGAAGCGACCCGGAGGCGGCTAGGCGTCCTCGGGTCGGGTGCGGTTGGGAATGCGACCCTGCTCCATCGCCTGCTGATAGACGTCCAGCAGCACCGCATACTCTTTGCGCCGGCGCTCCCCCTCACGGGCCTGCTGGCGCTGGCGGAAGCGCTCGCGGCGCTCGAAGATCTCGCTCTGGACGCTGTTTGGGTTGACGACGCTCTCAAACGTGATGTCGGCCGTGGCGCCGGCGGTCTCGATGCGCACATCCCCGTAGTTGAAGAGGGTCGCCAGGAGGTTTGGCCGGACGGCGCTGATGTTTTGGATCTTGTCGAGCTGCGCCTGCTTGCGCGACTCGCCGAAGCCGAAGGGCCGGCGATCGATGTCCACGACGAACTCATCGTTGACCTGAAACGTGTCGTTGCGCCAATCCTCCAGTTGCCAGACGAACCAGCCGAGCACGAAGAGGAGGATGACGCCCACGATCACGCGCACGACAGGCAGCGCAACCAGGGCGAAGAGTACGTTGAGGACGAGGCCGATGCCCGCCGGGTAGCGGACGCGATAGAAAAGGCGGAAGATGTGTTTGCGATAGGTGATCGACCCGTTCTGTTCCACGCGCGCGCCAAAGCGGGCCCGGAGGCTTTCGAACAGGCCCAGCCTGATCTCGAGGTCCTCCACATCCTCGTCGCTTTCCTCTCCAACGGCGGTGAAGGGCGGGGGGACGTTGAAATGGCTCTCCAGCGAGGCACGCATGACCGCCTGGACGCGCCCGGCGTCAAGGGAGCGCACTCGGGCCCTCAGCTCGTTGAGCGTCTGCGCGACCCTATCTGGCTCGTCGATGAAGTCGAAGTAGAGTGTCCCGAGCTGCGAGGCGGTTGTCACCCGGGCGGTGCCGACGCCGAGGAGATTCGCCAGGAGGGTCGGCTTGTCGATCTCCACGCTCTGGACCTGGTCGATCGGGATCTTGTCCACGTGGGAGCGGAAGGTGCGCAGGCTGAACTCGTGGTGGATGAGGTGGCGGTTGGTGATGATGAAGTAGTCGTTGCGCCAGTCGAGAACGCGGAAGGCAACCACGCCGAGCGTCAGCACGGCGACGGCGCCGAGGGCGACGTCGACGCCGAGCGAGACGTTGACTGCCGGCAGGAGGGTGAAGACGATCAGCCCTACGAGCACGAGCAGCAGCGCCACCGGCCAGATCGTGCGCAGCAGCAAGAGCCAGGGGGAGCGCCGGGCCTCGTACATGATCAGCTCGTCCGGTTGCAGACGGGCCGCGCGGAATTGGCGCGGAGTGACGGCGGCCCGGCTCTGCAACGCCTCCTCCCAGGCCTCGGCGGACAGCCCGGCGGCCCGGCCCTCCGCCGGCTCATCCGACGAGACCCACGCCGTCGCGGCGGTCGCGGCGGCCGCCAGCTCGGCATCGCCGGGATCGAGGCGATCCAGAGCGCCCGGATGCCGTTCGACGAAGTCGAGAAAGTCGCTGCCGCCAATGATCATCAGCCGGCTCGGCTCGACCGTCTTCACCGTGGCGGGAAAGGTGTGGGGAGTGAAGAGCCAGCGGTCGTCGAAGTAGTCGCCGGCCATGTAGTGACGCTCCCAGGCAAGCTCGCCTCGATCGTCGAGTGAGTAGGCCAGGAGATGGCCTTCGCGGACGATGATAAGACGGTCGGCGACGTCGCGCTGGTAGGCGACGACGGCGCGCTCCGGGTAGTCGTACTCCCGCGTGATGGCCGCCAGGTCGTCCAACTCGAACAGGTCAAGTCCGGAGAAGAGGGGTAAGCTGCTGAGAAAGGAGTTCTTGTCTGTCACGATGCGCCGTTCCTGCCCGCTGTTCGCATTTTAACATAATCTTCACGCGCTGCATAGCCCGTGGCCGGCGCTTCCGATGAGAGTGATCCCAGCGGCGTCGCCTGTGCTATTATCGGGGCATGGAGCTACTTTTCAACCTGCTCTCCCTGTACTACGTCTACCGGTCGGTGCGCCTGGCTGTCGAGCTCTGGCAACAGCGCCAGCGCTTGAGAGTCGAGCCGTTGAGCCGCTGGCAGGTGCATGCCGGCGAGCAGGCGGCCTTCTTCCTGGCGGTGCCGGTCGCGGTGGCCGTGCACGAGCTGGGCCACGCGGTCGCCATCTGGGCCTACGGCGGGGAGGTGGTGCAGTTCGCCTACCGCTTCTTCTGGGGCTACGTTCTGCCGCGGGGCAGCTTCACGCTCGAGGAGCGTTGGATCATCGCCGTGGCCGGCACGGCCGGCTCGCTCCTGGCCGGGCTGGCGATTTGGGGCGCCGGCCACCTGAGTCGTTCGTCCGCGCTGCGCTACTTCGGGCGGCGGGCGCTGCGGCTGCAGATCTTCTTCTCCCTCATCTACTACCCGGTGTTCAGCGCCATCGGCCTGTTCGGTGATTGGGTGACCATCTAGAGATTCTCCGCCACGCCGCTGCTGGCCGGCGTCATGGCGGGGGTCCACGCGGGGCTCCTGCTGGCGTATTGGTGGGCCGACAGGCGCGGGGCCTTCGAGATGCCGGCGGTCGAGCACGCGGCCGGCGCTGCTCGCCTTGCCCACCTGCGCCGCGAGGCCGCCGCGGGCCGGGATCCTGAGGCGCAGCTTGAGCTGGCGGACCTCTTGCAGGCCGCCGGGGCGCCCCGACAGGCCCGGCGCGCCCTGGAGGCGTACCTGGCCCGATTCCCGCGCTCCCCACGGGCGATGGTGCGACTGGCCGTCCTCGACGCCGGCGGCCGGCGACAGATCCCGCGGCGGGCGGCGCGCAACGCCGAGCGGGCGCTGGCATTTGGCCTGCACGAACCGTCCGAGCGGGCGCTGGCGCACTCGCTCCTGGCGGCGCGTCTCCAGGACATGGGCCGACCGAAAGAAGCGTTACCCCATCTCGACCAGGCGATCCAGGCCGCGGTGCTGGGCCCGACCCCCTCCAACCAGGCGCGCCTGCTGCGCCGCCGC
>JBFGLK010000172.1:0-6748 GCA_041576195.1 Promineifilaceae bacterium (SeqCode) | reverse complement strand
CGTCGCTGGCCACCGGCATGCCCGCCGTCCGAGCCAGCCCTAGGAGCGGCCGGGCGAAGTTGATGTTGCAGATGACGGCCAGCGCGCACCCTGCCAGCGCCGCCCGCGCTCGCTCCGCCGGATAGGACTGCTCCTGAATGTCCTTCAGGTCGGTGAGGACCATGCGGCGTCCCGTCTCATCGTAGAGGATAGCCGAATGGGCGGTCTCCGGGAGCTCCCGCAGCACGCCATCGGCGGCAATCCCTTCCGCCCGCAATTGGGCCAACACCAGCTCTCCCGCCGCGTCCCCCCCGATTAGCGACAGCAGGCGCACCTCGTGCCCCAGGACCGTGAGCGCCCGGGCGATGTTGTAGCCCACTCCGGACACCGTCGCCCGCACGCCGTGAAATGGATAGTGGGCCGCCGCATAAGGCACCGGGAAGCCCGGGACCCGCGCCGTCGTCTCCAGGTTGGTCAGGCCAGCCACCAGGACGCGCGTCATCGCCTACCTCCATGCCAGATCATCGCGCCCATTGTATCATGGGGTCGCTTCCGTTTCTGCCTGCATCCTACGGATCACATTGGGCCCTCGCGCCAGGATGATGCCCGGCCATGCACATACCGCCCTTCACAACTGAGGAGTTCTTCGCCCGTTACGAGTTCAGCACACCCTACCTGCTGTGCGCCTCGGATTGCCAGAGCCTCACACTGGCCGAGCTGATCGCGCTCTGCGGCGCGAAGCCGGCCGATCTGGGCTCGGTCTGGCTGGGCTACACGGAATCGCAGGGCGGGCCGGCGTTGCGCCGGCGCATTGCCGGCACCTACACATCGGTCGACGCCGAGGAGGTGGTGCTCCTGGCGGCGCCGGAAGAGGGTATCTTCACCGCCCTCCACGCCGTTCTGGAACCGGGCGACGACGTGATCGTCCTGACGCCGGCTTATGACTCGCTGCGCCACCTGGCGGCCCACGTCGCCGGCGCGGCGCGCACCTGGCCCCTGGAACCGACCGACGGCGGCTGGCGCCTGGACCTGGCGGCGCTGGAGCGCATGATCTCCCCCGAGACCAGACTGCTGATCGTGAACTTTCCACACAACCCGACCGGCTACCAACCAGATCTGGCGACGTTCGACGCGATCCTGGCGCTGGCCCGGCGCCATGGCATCTGGGTGTTCTGCGACGAGATGTACCGCGGCCTGGAGTTCGGCGTGGCGCCCCGCTTGCCGTCGGCCGCCGACCTCTATGAACGGGCGATCGTCCTGTCCGGGCTGTCCAAGGCACATGGTCTGCCGGGCCTGCGCGTTGGCTGGCTGGTCGTGCGCGACGCCCGCCTGCGCCGGGCGATCGTCAACTGGAAGCACTACACGACGATCTGCGCCCCGGCCCCGATCGAGCGCCTGGCGGAAATGGCCCTAGGTATCGCCGATCGCCTCACCGGGCGCAGCCGCGAGCTCGTGACGGCCAACGTCGCCGTGGCGGACGACTTCTTCGCCCGCCGGCCGGACGACTTCGTCTGGCGGCGCCCCCAGGCTGGCTCTGTAGCCCTCGTCGAGCTGGCCGTGTCCTCGGCCACCGCCTACTGCGAGCGTCTGGCCCGGGATGCCGGCATCCTTCTCCTGCCCGGTCCGGCGCTCGGCAGTGACGACCGGCACGTGCGCCTGGGTCTCGGGCGCCGCGACTTCGCCGCCAACCTGGCGCGCTATGAGCAGCACCTGCGCGCTCATCCCCTGTCGGAGGTTCCCCATGACGCCTGAAGCCCTCGCCGCCCTGGCGGACATCGTCGGCGCCGACCATGTCTCCACCCGGGAGGCCGACCGACGACAGCATAGCCGCGATCAGTCGAGCTATCCCGCCAGCCCGCCAGAGGCCGTCGCCTGGCCGGGGAGCACGGCCGAGGTCAGCGCCATCCTGCGCCTGGCGAGCGCCCACCGCTTCCCGGTGACCGCCTGGGGTGCCGGCACCGGCCTGGAGGCGATGGCCGTGCCCGTGCGCGGCGGCCTGACGGTCAACTTCGGCCGGCTCAATCGGCTGCTGGCTGTGCATGCGCAGGACTTCCAGGTCACCGTCCAGCCCGGCCTGCTCTACAAGGACATGAACCGCGAACTGGCCGCCCACGGCCTCTTCTTTCCGCCCGACCCGGGGGCCAACGCCAGCATCGGGGGCATGATCGCCAACAACGCGGCCGGCACGCGCACGGTGCGCTATGGCGCCACCCGCGACAACGTCCTGGCACTCGAGGTGGTGCTGGCCGACGGCACCGTCATCCGCACCGGCTCCCGTTCGGTCAAGCAGTCCGCCGGCTATGACCTGACGCACCTGTTCGTTGGCTCGGAAGGTACCCTGGGTCTGGTGACCGAGGCGACGCTCAAGCTGGCCCCGCTACCGGAACACTTTAGCGCGGTCACCACCGCCTTCCCCACGGTGGAGGCGGCGGCCACGGCCGTCTTCGCGATCATCGGCTCCGGTCTCAACCCGGTCGCCCTGGAGCTCCTGGACGAGCAGTCGGTCCGCCTCCTGGCGGCAGAGGCCGGGTTTGAGCTGACCCCGGCGCCCAACCTGTTCCTGGAGTTTAGCGGCGCCAGCCGGGACGCTCTGGAGACGGAGCTGGCCATGGTCGAGGCGCTTTGCCGCGAGTGCGGCGCGATCAGCTTTCGCGCCGGCATGGGCCGGGACGCCCGGAATCGGCTCTGGGAGGCCCGGCACCACATGTTCGAGACGATGGTGCGCGCCTTTCCAGGCCAGCGCTGGCTGGTGACCGATGTGGCCGTGCCCATCTCCCGCTACCCGGAAATGGTCGCCTTCGTCCGCCAGACGTTCGACGAGCTGGCGCTGCAAGGGGGCCTCGTTGGTCATGCCGGCGACGGCAACCTGCATACCCTCATCTTCTTCCCGCCCGACTCGCCCGAGGCCGCTGCCCGGGCAGACCGGCACAACGAGCTGATCGTGCGTCAGGCGCTACAGCTCGGCGGCACCAGCACGGGCGAGCACGGCGTCGGCGTGGGGAAGCAGAAGTTTATGGAGCTGGAGCATGGGCCGGGCGCGATGGCCCTCATGCGGCAGATCAAGCAGACGCTCGATCCTCTCGGCATCCTAAACCCCGGCAAGATCCTTGGTCCCTGATCGCCGGCCCCTGGACACGGTCGTCCGTCGGGCCAGGAGACAACCCGGCGACTAGGAACAACGCGTCATCCTCGGACGCCCCGTCGTTGGTCGCTCCGTTCTACAATGAAGCCCAGGAACGGAAAGTATGTACACCAGACGGCCCGGCAGCTCCCTTACGCTCATCCTTCTGCTCGCGTTTATCCTGGCGGCCTGCACCGCGGGCGGCGGCTTGCCCACGCCCCACGCGGTCGCATTGGTGCCGACGGAGACCAACACGCCTCCGGCCACGCGCGTCTTGCCCACGTTGATGGCCACGACCACCCGGCCGGCCCTGCCAACGGCGACGATACCATCCCCGGATACGCCGGGCCCGTCGCCCACAGCGACGACGTTCGCCACCCGGACGCCCATCCCGACGCTGCGACCGCTACCCACTAACACGCCCTTCCCGACGCGCACCCCACGGCCGACGGCTACCTCGGTGCCGCCGCCCCCGGCGCCGGCGCCGACGGCCACGTCCGTCCCCACGGGCTGGTCCGGCACCTATTACCCCACGCGTGACCTGAGCGGTCAACCCGCCCTGACGCGGGCTGACGCGGAGCTATCTTTCAACTGGGGCACCGGTGCCCCTGGATCCGGCCTGCCGGTGGACGGTTTCAGCGCCCGCTGGCAGCGCACGGCCTCGTTTGAGTCTGGCGTCTTCCGCTTCAACGCCATCGCCGACGACGGCGTGCGCGTCTGGCTCGACGGGCAGCTCATTATCGATCGGTGGCATGACGCCACCGGTGCCACCTACACGACCGAGCGGGCGCTGACCGCCGGCGCCCACGCGCTCAAGGTCGAGTACTATGAGAACCTGGGCGATGCTCGCCTTCAGGTGTGGTGGGAGAAGGCCGACACGGTGACCCATTGGAGCGGTCATTACTTCGGCAACAAGGAGCTGGGTGGGGCCCCGGTGCTGACGCGCAACGAGCCTGTCCTCGGCTTCAACTGGGGCGCCGCGGCGCCGGGTACGGGCGTGCCGGCAGACGGCTTTTCGGCCCGCTGGACGCGCACGCTGCAGTTCGACGGCGGCACCTACCGCTTCTATGCCTTGGCCGACGACGGCATCCGCCTCTTCGTCGACGATCAGGCGGTTATTCACGAGTGGCACGAGACCGGCAACAAGACCTACGTGGTCGACCGGGCCATCGCTGCCGGCACGCACACGTTGCGCGTTGAGTACTATGAGAACCTGGGCGACGCCTTCGCCTCCGTCTGGTGGGAGCGCCTCGACGAGAGCGGCTACTGGCTTGCCGAGTTCTATGCGAATGCCGAACTCAGCGGGCGCCCGTCGCGCCTGCGCCACGACCGGCTCGTCGACTTCAGCTGGGGCGACGGCGTCGCGGCCGACGGCCTGCCGGCGGACAACTTCTCCGTCCGCTGGTTGGGCACCGGCGTCTTCGAGCCGGCCCGCTACCGCTTCCATGTCCTCGTCGACGACGGCGCCCGCCTCTGGGTCAACCACACCTTGATCGTCGACGAGTGGCGCGACGGCACCCAGCGAGAGATCGTCGTCGACCGTGACATACAGCCAGGCACGTTCCCGGTGCGGGTCGAGTACTACGACCGCGCCGGTGGCGCCCGCATCCGCGTCTGGTGGGAGATGTTGACCGCCCTCCAGCGGCATTGATTCCCAGCCGACGATCCGCCAACGACCGCCCCCAAACGATCACCACCCGATCAGCGAGCATACACCAGGCAAAGCCGCTGAGCCCGCCATAATGATGACCGTTCGCCGGCTTCAGGCCGGCGAGCGGGATCCTGGCCAGCTGCCGGCCGGATCCGCCACCCATCCACCGCGCCGGCGCGACGCTCTGGAACTCAGATGAAACCGAAAGTCTTTCTGCGCACGCCGATGGCCGTGGCCTTGATGCTGGCGGCCTGCACCTCTGTCTCCTCGCCAGGAGCAACCACGCCGACCGAGACCCCGGTCACGGGGCCGGCGCCAACCGTGCCGGCAACGTCTGTCCCGCCGACCGGCACCCTGCTGGCGCCGGCGGCTCTACCGACGCCGTTTCCCTCGACCAATCTAGCACCTTGCTGGCCACCGATGTGGTGCGCGGGGTCACCGTGTCGCCATCGGGCCGGCACGTCGCCTTCACCCGGGAAAGCGCCTACGCCGGTCTGGTCACGCCGCCCGGCCTTTACCTCGTCGACCTGGTGGGCGGGGTCGAGATGAAGCTATCCGACGTCGATCGCCTGGGCTATGGCGGATCCGGGCGCTTCGCCGACATCCAGTGGGCGCCGGACGGGCAAAGCCTCGTGCTCCTGGTCGAGGTCGCCCCGGACATGGGGCCGGGATACGAGTGGGCGGCCGTCGACGGCACGGGCGCCTTTCGCGTGCTCCGCACCGACGTTGAGGAGGCGCTGGCGGCGTTGACCGAGGGCGAGGAGTCGCGCTGCCGCGGCGACGGCTGGCTCACCGATGGCCGCCGCCTGGTCATCGAGGTGGGGCCATGCATTCTCATGGGCGACACCGAACCGGACAACCTACTGGTGCTGGACCTCGACTTGGAGGCCGGGGCGATCGCGCGGGCGCAACTGGTGCCGGTCGGCGAGCGCATCTACCTGCAGGCCTGGCACCGAGAGGAGAACGCGGTGCTGGTTGGCGTGGGCAAGCGCTTTGGCGGCGACGCGGTGCGGGTCGTGGCCCTGCCCTAGCGAGAGGCGCGCGCGGTTACAACAGGCGCCGGCCGATCACGTCGAACGCCTGCACCGGCGCCACGGCGGCCGGGCTGTCCGGGTAGTCGCCCGAGAACAGCGTCCAGATCATCGAATCGCGTGGCACGCCCCGGGCATCTGGCCGGCGGTCGCGCAGCGTGGCTTCGTGGGTGAAGCCCAGCTTGCGCGGGACAGCCGCGCTGCGCGCGTTCGCCGGGTCGCACTGGATTTCGACGCGCCGCACCCCGTCCACCTCGATAGCCACCCGGGTCAGGGCGGCGGCCGTCTCGGTCGCCAGCCCCTGGTTGATTTGGTCCGCGTGGATCCAGTAGCCAATCTCGCGCGCGTCTGGACCAGCCCGGGTGTGCAACCCGGTGCCACCGAGCAGGCGCGTCTCGTCCGGGTTGAAGATGCCGTAGATGTAATCGTCGTCGAGGTCGAACCGACCGCGCCAGACCCGGATGCGATCGATCTTCGCCTGGAGCGGTTCGGGCTGCTGGTGGGCCCAGCTCATCCAGGGGCGCAGATGGTCCAGGCTCTCGTCAATGGCGGCCATGAGCAGGGGGGCGTCGCCCGGGTGATAGCAGCGAATCACCAGACGGGGGGTCTCGATGCGGTAGGCGGGACGGTGGGGAGTACGTTCCATGTCGCCATGCTCCGATGCCGGCAGCGGGGTCGACCGTCGCCGGTGTTCCGGGTCAGCCGGTGCCGGCTTCCCGCAGCCTTTCCTGCATGCCCATCAGGCGATAGCTCTCTCGCAGCCATGCCTGCACCTCGGGGTCGAGCTGATCGACATCGGTGATTCGCAGGCGGTGGACCCACCAGCCCGGCCCGACCTCCTGGACCCGGACGAAGCGAGGCGAGCGCAGTGGGCGCGGCAGGGCGAAGTCGCAGGTCATCCCGCGCTCCGACAGGCGATAGATGTTTGCGAAGCGCACGCGGCCCATGAAGGCGATGCGCGTCTTG
>JBFGLK010000171.1:0-6766 GCA_041576195.1 Promineifilaceae bacterium (SeqCode) | reverse complement strand
TGGAGGTGTTCGTGGCCAGCACGACCGTCGTCAGGCCGTCGCAGCTCCCGCCGCAGGGTCCGGCCACATCTGGATCTCCGGTCTGTGAGTAGCCCGTCGGCGGGCTGACGACGGCGACAGTGTAGGTGCCGGCCTCCAACCCCGTGAACTGATAGGTGCCGTCGGCTCCGGTGACACGCGTCGGGCAGTTGGCGCCGGGACCCGGCAGCGGCGTGCAGGCGCCGTCGCGCAATTCGATGACGCTGCCGGGCAGGCCTTCCTCTGCCGGCTCCTGCACGCCGTTGCCGTTCCAGTCCCGATAGAGCATGTCGCCGCTGCGCCCGCCGACGACGTTAACGCAGGCCTGCGCACCGGTGGTCTGCGTCCGACCGCCCTGCGTGGAAGTGTAGGCGTTGCAGTAGCCAGAACCGACGGGCAACTCCGGGTCGATCGTGGCATCGAAGACGAGCGTCATGTCATTGCCCGCATCGATCGATGCCGGCACCGTGAACGCGGGGGCGGCGGGGTTGGTGGCATCGACGGTCGTCAGACCGGTGAAGCTGGCCCCGTTCACGACCACGCTGGTTAGAGACTGGTAGGTAAAGCCAGCCGGCAACGCCTCATCGATACGCACCGGATTGCCCGTCGGGCCACTGCCGATGTTGCGAAGAAGCAAGGTGTAGGTCACGTTCCCGCCAGCAAGGGCGGCTTGCGGCGACACGCTCTTGCTCTGGGAGAGGAATGGATAGCTGCCGGATGGAGTCAACTCGCGGGCGGCCGTCAATGGCTGCTGATCGCTGGTCGCCGTGACAGTGTTTTCGATCACGCCGCTGCCCAATGCGCGGACAGTGACGGTGGCCTCAAACTTGCTCCCCCGCGGAATGCTGGGCACGATCCAGCGGAGCGGCCCGGTACTGTTGGGTGCCGGCACCGCGCTGACATATTGCAGGCTGGCTGGCAGTGGGTCGGTAACGAGCACATTGGTCAGATCGGTCAACGTGCTGGTGTTATAGAAGCTGATCGTGTACTGAAAAGTCTGCCCAATGGTGGCGACCGGCACGCTCGCCCTCTTGTTGAGGGTTACGCATGTGTTCCATACGATCTCCGTTGGCCAGTAGTAGCGCCAGAGATGGTCCTTGCCCAAGTCGTCTCCGCCGGCGTCACCGCCAAAGGTCTCCGCGTGGAATGTGGCACAACCGTTGGGATCGACGATGTCACCGAGATCGTCCAGACGGAACTTGATCCAGACGTACTCCGGGTTGTTGAGCGTGAGCTGTCCGATGCTCCAGCGGACGGCCTTCGGACTCACGCCGTCGCTTTGGCTCGTCGTCGCCGGCAGTGGCGTCGCCGGACTGAGCGCGTAGCCGAAGGCGCTACCGTCCGCCCCGCCCGCATGAAGGCTTCCACTGCTGTGACCGGGTGGATCGTTGGCGACCAGGCTGCCAGGATACTGGATACGGTTCCAGGGCCCGACCGTCAGCGCGTTCGGAATGTTTGCAGGCACCGGGTTGCTGTCGTAGACGTCCTTGTCAAATTGCCATGCGTAGCCGCTCTCAGGTCCGGCGACGGCGCTGGCCAGGCCCCAGGGGGCATTGCCACGCGCATTCGCGTCGATGATGGTTGTCATCGGGGCTCTGCTGCCGTAGGCGATCATCTGCTCCGCATCCCACTTGTTCAACGGTGTGAAGCTGTTGCCCCGGTTATTGGTGATGACGTTGTCATCGGTGGCCGGATTGCCGTCCAGGCCACCCGAGGCCACCCAACTGCCGTAGGCGGTGTCCGGCGCCGTGGCGTAAAAGATGCCGATATCGCCGTAGACGCCGGGCAACGTGCCCATGTTGACGTTGGCGCCGGTGACGATGGGGCTCGTGGTGCCCAGGATGTTAGGTCCCAGTGTCACGCCAACAAGACTGCTCCGTGGATTGCCGCCGGCCCCCACATCCGGCATCAGGGCTTGGCCTTTCAGGGCGATTGGGGAGAAGCTGCCAGCCACATCGGGAGAGACATACGCCGCGTCCAGGACGGTAACCCCATTGGGTAGGAAAAAGTCGACATAACCACCCACGCCGGTTGTCGTGCCTACGTTGGGCAGTATTTTGATCACGAGACCGATCTCGTCGCCTACCTCGAAGATCGGGGTCCCATTAGGATAGCCGATGTCGTCGGCGATCTTCGCGTCGTACATGGCCTGGGTTTCGGGGTCGAAGAACATCCAGACCATGGTCGTGCTCAGGTTGTGCGCCGAGGCGTCACCGGGGACCAGCCAGATCAGGATGGCCAGGGACAGCAAGCTCAGCCAGGTGAGGGGCCGCTTCGCGTAGAGATGCCGCATACTGTCTACTCCTACGTTCGGTGCCATTCTTGCCCCGAACGGATCGTCGGGCACCGCCTGGCAGACAATGCCTTCGGCGGAACCTGCTTTGAGTATGGCAGGACTGTCTGACGATCATTCTGACGGCTGGCCCCCGGTTCTTGCCTCGCCCCACCGCCCCCGACGGAGAATGGGGGCGGCGTCGGCGCTGAGCCACCGAACGCCCACGCCCCCGCAAACTCCCCGCCGTCAGCCGGAAGCCTCGGGCCTGCGCCAAAGGCCGCCAGGCCCCGATGCAACATACCTATTGCTGAAGGCGCGTCCATAGGCCTTTCCGAAATCCTGTCGATGCGGCTCCGCGAATGGCCGCCCACCATTAAGAAACGCATCCTCCAGATGACATGCAGCTATCCTGGGTCCTGGACCAGCGCTTTGTCAGCGAAACGGGTGCAGAGTACGGAACGGACCGGGCTTTGTGTCCCCAATCCCCGTGCCACGCCGCGGTTACCAGGCCAATCGCTCAAATAGCATGATAGTCCCAATCAGGGACTATCTCGATAGGACAATGGGCACAGCTTCGTCCGCCGGTGTCTGTCAAGACATGGCACAAACGGGGACTCGGGTACTGGCGAGGCTGAGGGCTATGGGCTGCCGGGGAATCTCCCGGGCAGTGGCCGTCTACGCCCGGTCGTCGGCCGCCTGCAACAGGCGAAGCAGGCGATCCTCGAGCGCGTCGGCGCCTGGGGGCAGTGGATCCTGATGGCGCCGGATCAGCGCCACAACGAGCGGGTCACTGCCGGCAGCGGCGGCCATCTCGGCCCCCCAGGCCGCGTGCTGCTGGCGGATGGCAAACGCCCGGCGCCAGCCCGTCGCCCTCCCCGCTCCCCCGCGCGCCGCCAGGCGCGGCGCCACCTTCTCCACCAGAACGGGCCAGATGCGTTCCCAGGGGCTCGGGCGCTCGCGTGCCTTGCCGATATCGTGGAGCAGGGCGGCCCGTAGCAGGCGCAGGTCATCCTGTCCGTCGTCGCGCAAGCTACGAAAGACGAGGTAGCTGTGCTGCTGGTCCCGCGGCAGGAATCGGGCGAAGAGCGCCCATTCGCCCGGCGCCAGAAGCGCTTCGATTTCGGCCAGGGCGGCTGCCGGCAGGCCCCGGCGCACGGTGAAGTTTAGCCAGACCTGCCAGAGGCGGTAGCGGACCCCCACGTCACAGGCCTAGTAGCAGGAAAGTCAAGCTGCGCGCCGGCCCGCCGATCAAGAGCCCGATGACGTCTGGCATGGCGCCGAAATAGCGCGGTACGAAGATCAACGCCAGAAGGAGGATCGGCCCATACTGATCCACGGCGCGGAGCTGATAGGCCAGCTCTGCCGGCAGGATGCCAGACAACACCTTGGAGCCGTCGAGGGGCGCCAACGGGATCATGTTGAACAGGGCCAGGATGACATTGATCCAGACGAACTCGACGAGCAGGTAGCCGGCAGACGGCAAAATGGCGCTGCTGCTCGATAACGTGGCGTCGACCAGCCCAAGCTGAAATGGGATCGCACCGAGGCCGGCCATGACCAGATTGGAGATCGGCCCGGCAACCGCCACGATGGCCATCGCCGTGCGCGGATTGCCCCGTAACTGCATGGGATTGACCATGACCGGCTTCGCCCAGCCGAATCCGGAGAAAAGCAACAGCAACGTCCCTAGCGGGTCGAGATGCACCAGCGGATTCAGGGTGATGCGGCCCATGCGTCGAGCGGTGTCGTCGCCTAGCCGGTCGGCGACGACGGCGTGGGCCAGCTCGTGCACAGTGAAGGCGATGAGCAGAACGATAATGCGCGCAATGAGTGTTGGTATATCGATTCCCAGCATGGCCCGAAGTATAGCCGATGCGCCGACGATTCGTTAGTGGTCGGTCACCGGGGCAACGTGCGGTCCGGCGGTCGATGGCCCGGAGCCAGAGAGAATCCTGCACCGGTGCCCGTGCCTCCGCAATGGCGAAGCGCCGCGCGGACCGGCGCGACGGTACGGCCGGGTCGCGATTTGTCCCTCACCGTACCCTCACTATAATGCAGCCCATGTCAGCACAGACGCCAATCGACGTGCGTGTGGGCGACCGGGTGCGCCTGCGCAAGCCGCACCCGTGCGGGAGCTATGAGTGGGAAGTCGTCCGCATTGGCGTCGACATCGGCCTCGTTTGCCAGGGGTGCCGGCGTCGCATCCTGCTGCCGCGCGGCCAGTTCAACAAGCGCGTCAAGGCGCGCATCCGAGCGGCGGGCGACGCGGAATGATCGAAACCGGACTGCGACTCCTCTATATTGCCCTGCTCAGCGGGCTCTCGATCTATGGCCTCCTCGGCCTTGTGACGTTTGTCTACTACTGGCGGCATCGGGATGACGACCTGCCGGCACCGGCTCCGGCCGCCGATCCGCCCGCCGTCACCGTCCAGCTGCCGATCTACAATGAGCGCCTGGTCGTCCCACGCCTCCTCCGCGCGGCGGCGGCGCTCGATTACCCCCCGGACCGGCTGCAGATCCAGGTCATCGACGACTCTGATGACGATACGGCCGACCTGGCCGCCGATCTGGTCGCCGCCTACCGCCGTGACGGGCTGGACATGGTTCACGTACGCCGGGCGAACCGCCATGGCTTCAAGGCCGGCGCGCTGGCGGAGGCGTTGCGGGCGTCGACCGGCGAGTTGGTGGCCATCTTCGACGCCGACTTTCAGCCGGCGCCGGACTTCCTGCGCCAAACTGTGCCCCACTTCGCCGCGGATGCGGGGCTCGGCGTCATCCAGACGCGCTGGGGCCACCTCAACGCCGACGCTTCGATGCTCACCGGGGCCCAAGCGATCGGCATCGACAAGCAGTTTGCCGTCGAGCAGCTGGTGCGCGATCGGGCGGCGCTTTTCCCCAAGTTCAACGGCACCGCCGGCGTCTGGCGCCGTGCTTGCATCGAGGACGTGGGCGGCTGGCAGGCGGACACGGTCTGCGAGGATCTCTGCCTGAGCACCCGGGCCGCGCTCCGGGGCTGGCGCTTCCGCTTTCTCCGGGATGTGGTCGCCCCGGCGGAGCTGCCGGCCAGCATCAGCGCCTTCAAGAATCAGCAGGCGCGGTGGGCGCGGGGGTCGCTCCAGTGCCTGCTGAAATTCGGCCGCCTGATTTTGACCGACCGCAGCCAGCGCTGGCAGGCGCGGGGGTACGCCCTCATCTCAATGGCCGCCTATGCCAATCATCTGTTGCTTCTGCTGTTGCTCGCCCTCGTCGTCCCGCTCGTGGCCCTGGACTTGCGTTTCTCGGCCGGATTCTCGCTCTATGCTATCGCCGGTGTTGGCCAGCCGGCCCTCTTCCTGCTGAGCCAGCGGACGCTGTACCCCGACTGGCGCCGTCGCCTGCGCTACTTGCCGACGCTCCTCCTGGTGGCCGTCGGCCTGGCCCCGAGCAACAGTCGAGCCGTCATCGGCGCCCTGTCTGGCGGCCGCTTCACCTTCGTGCGCACGCCCAAGGGCGACGCGCTCGACCCGGGCCGTCGCTATCGCCTGCCCTTCGACTGGATCGTGGCCGTCGAGATCCTCTTCGCCCTATATGCCGGCATCGGCGTGGCCTTCGCCGCCCACCACGGCAACGCCGGCGCCCTCTTCTTCTTGCTCACCTGCGTGCTCGGCCTGGGCTACGTGGCCGTCCTCAGCCTGCGCGACGCGCTACCGCAATCGATTAAAGAAAATTAACCGTCATATCAAGAAAATTTATATTGACCGCAAGAAAATTGCGAAAAACCCTTGACAAGGGCGTATTCGCCTATTATGATCTGGCTACGCGGCGCGCCTGAGCGCGGCGATGATGGCCGGCGAACCTGGCGGAGGCTTGCGAGACGCGTCATGAACCCTGTGATTGGTCAGTGCCCGATCTGCGGCGATCAGCTGGAAGTCACGCGGCTACACTGCCGGCAGTGTGATACGGTGCTCGAAGGCCACTTCGCGCTCGGCCGTCTTTACCATCTGTCGCCAGAGCAACTGCGCTTCGCCGAGATCTTCATCAAGAATGAGGGCAAGTTGACCCGGGTGGGCCAGGAGTTGAGCCTCTCCTACCCGACCGTCCGGGCCCGGCTTGAAGAGGTCATCCACGGCATGGGCTACCCGGTGGGCGACGACGACCGCATCACGGAAGACGATCGCCGGGATATCCTCGCCCAGGTCTCCTCAGGCGCGCTGACCGCCGAGGAGGCGGTCCAGCTTCTGCGCGGCGACGGCTGAACGATCACGGCCGGCGCTACGCGCTACGAGCCCGGCCACCTGCGGAGGTGAAAGATGACAACGACGGGACGTGACGAGATCCTGGAGCTGGTGGCGGCCGGTAAGATCAGCGCCGCCGAAGCAGCCACGCTCCTGAGCAAGGCGGGGGCCGTGGCGAAGCCGCCAGACGATACCTCAGCCGCCGACACGGCGGCCCCCGACGCGGGGGTCCACGACGCGGGGGTCCACGACGCGGGGG
>JBFGLK010000170.1:0-6771 GCA_041576195.1 Promineifilaceae bacterium (SeqCode) | reverse complement strand
GGGGGAACGAAGCGGCTCGCCGTCGCCCGGCTCGCTCGCCAACTCGTCCGCGTCAAGCAGCGACCGCAGCGCCTCGAGCGGCACCCCGCCGGGGCGAAGCACGGTGGGCACGGATGCCGTCAGATCGAGGACGGTCGACTCGACGCCGATGGCCGTCGGCCCCGCGTCCAGGATCAGGTCGATCCGGCCCGCCAGGTCGTGCCACACATGGGCGGCAGTGGTCGGGCTCGTGTGGCTGAAGCGATTGGCGCTGGGGGCAGCGAGGGGCATGCCGGCAGCACGGATCAGAGCCAGGGCCACCGGGTGCGCCGGGCAGCGCACGGCCACCGTCTCCCCGCCCGCCGTAACGATGGGCGGGACGGCCGCGCCGCGCGGCAGCACCAGCGTCAACGGGCCCGGCCAGAAGCGGTCCATCAGCCGCGCCGCAGGACCGGGCAGATCGGCGGCCACGCGCGCCGCCTCGGCCGGCGCGGCGACGTGCACGATCATCGGGTCGGTGGCCGGCCTTTGCTTGGCGGCGAAGATGCCAGCCACAGCCCGCGCGTCCAAGGCGTTCGCGCCCAGGCCATAGACGGTCTCGGTGGGGAAGGCCACCAGCCCGCCGGCGCGGAGGAACTCCGCCGCCCGGGCGATTGTCGCCGAGTCGGGCGCCTCCGCGTCGACGGCAAAGATCAAGGTGTCGCGTCGATCGATCATCGCAGCGGAATGCTATCATGCCCGTTCCGTGCCGGCACGCCCGCCGCGATGGATTCGCGACAAATGCCTAGTTGACCGGCGGTAATCGGGAAAGATTCCAGCGCCACGCGTCTTTTGCCCAGACCCCGCGGGTCGGCGAGACCTGCGCGATCCAAGACGACCACAGCCGCCGGATGCGCCGGCGCTGAAACGCTTTACAATAGGGTCCGAGGCATCCTGTCATGAGATTTGGTCCCGTCCCCCTCGAACTGGCGGAAGGCAAGATCCTGGGCCACAACGTAGCCGGAGATGACGGCCGCCGCGTTTTGCGTAAAGGGATCGCCCTGCGGCCAGAAGATATCGCCCGGCTCCGGGAATTGGGCCGCTCCTCGGTCTATGTCGCCGAGCTGGACGCGGACGACGTGACGGAGAACGCCGCCGCGGCAAGGCTGGGTCGAGCCCTGAGCGGCCCACACATCCGGGACGGCGGCGCGTCGACCGGGCGCGTCAACCTCTATGCGGAGCGCCTGGGCCTGCTCCGTGTCGATGTGGCCGGCGTGGCGGCCGTGAACGGCTGCCCTGGCGTGACGCTGGCCACACTGCCCGGTCACTCAGCCGTGACCGCCGGCAAGATGGTGGCCACGCTCAAGATCCTGCCCTATGGCCTGCCGTCAGCGGTCGTCGCCCGCGCCGAAACGCACGCCCGCTCCGGCGTTCTTCGCCTGGATCCGCTATCCGCACGCCGCGTCAGCCTGATCCTCTCGGGTTCGCCCGCATCCGCTGCCCGGGTGCGCCACGGCTTCGAGACCGCCCTCCAGGCCCGGCTGGCCGCCCTCGGCGCGAGCATCGTGGCCGTCGACTTCATCCCGCTGGAGGATGAGGCCGGCGAGCGCGCCCTCGCCGGTGCCATCGGCGACCGCGCCGCCGAACACGATCTGATCATTCTGGCCGGCGAGACGGCCATCATGGACCGCTATGACATCGCCCCGCGCGCCGTCGAGCGGGCGGGCGGCGCCATAGCCTGCGTTGGCGCCCCGGTCGACCCGGGAAACTTGCTGATGCTCGCCTATCACGGCGACGTTCCAGTGCTGGGCGCGCCCGGCTGCGCCCGCAGCCCCAAAGTCAACATCGTGGATCTGTTGTTACCGCGGCTGCTCGCCGGCGATCGCCTGACCCAGGCAGACATCGTCGCCCTGGGTCACGGCGGCCTGCTCGAAGACGTGCCGGAGCGACCGGCGCCCCGGAGCCGGCTCGAATGAGCGCCGTGCCGCCGACCGACGCCTGGTTACCAAGCGTGCCGCTACCGGCTTGTGGCGCCCCGAACGGAGAGACCGCTCTTGACACCTGATAGCATCGACGACCTGCTGGCCGCCCTGCGGGAAGAGCTCTACATCGCCAGCCGTGGCCTGGCCACGGCCATCTACCTGGCGCTCAAGCTACGCCGCCCGCTCTTCCTGGAGGGCGAGGCCGGCGTCGGCAAGACCGAGATCGCCAAGGTCATCGCCAACATGCTGCGGACTGACTTGATCCGCTTGCAGTGCTACGAGGGCCTTGACGTTAACCACGCCGTTTACGAGTGGAACTACACCCGTCAGATGCTCTACATCCGCCTGCTCGAGTCACGCGGCGAGCGCGCGGAGGAGGCCGAGCTCTTCGGCCAGGAGTTCCTCCTGGCGCGGCCGTTGCTGCAGGCGATTGAGCGCCGCGGGGCGGCCCCGCCCGTCCTGCTCATCGACGAGATCGACCGCAGCGACGAGGAGTTCGAGGCGTTCCTGCTCGAAGTGCTGTCCGACTTCCAGATCACCATCCCGGAGATCGGCACCATTCGGGCCGTGGAGCCGCCGTTCGTCGTCTTGACCAGCAACCGCACGCGCGAGGTCCACGACGCCCTGAAGAGGCGCTGTCTCTACTTCTGGATCGACTATCCCAGCTATGAGAAGGAGCTGGAGATCGTGCGCACCAAGATGCCGGCGGCCGGGGACGTGCTCGCCCGCCAGGTGACCGCATTCGTTCAGGAACTGCGCCAGATGGACCTCTACAAGATCCCGGGCGTGGCCGAGACGCTCGACTGGACGGCGGCGCTTGTGGCGCTCGACCGAGAGTCCCTGGACGAGGCCATCGTCGCCGACACGCTTGGCGTCATCCTGAAGTATCAGGACGACGTCGAGATGATGGGCGCGGAAGCGGTGCGGCAACTGTTGAACCGGGCCCAGAGTGTGGCGTGATGGCGACGGGCGGATCATCGGGCGCGTCTCCCCAGTTGGGCGAGCACGGCCAGCTGATTAACAACCTGATCCTGTTCGGCCGCCTGCTGCGCCAGCTCGGGTTGGACGTCAACCCCGGGCGTATGCTGGACGCCGTGGCGGCGCTGCGGCACGTGGATATTGGCCGGCGCTCCGACTTCTACTACACGCTGCAAACGCTCCTGGTGACGCGCCATGACGACCTGGAACTCTTCCACCAGGCGTTCGAGCTCTTCTGGCGGCAACGGTTGAATGCCGGCATCGAGATCGACCTGGCCGCGCTCATCGCCCGCCACGCTCAACCCCGCCGCCCCGTCGTCGCCCCCGGGTTACCCGGTCAGGAGGCAGCGGAGTCAACGGGAGAAGATGACGCGGACGCGGCCGAAGAGGTCCTCGAGATCACCCGAACCTATAGCGATCAGGAGCGGCTGCGCCACAAGGAGTTCGCCACCCTGAATCCAGAGGAGCTGGCCAACATCCGGCGCCTCATGGCACGCCTCATCTGGCGGCTTGGCGAGCGGCGCACCCGCCGGATGCGCACCGGTCGTGGCCGCCGGCTTGACCTGCGCCGCAGCCTGCGCCGCAGTTTCCGCTACGGCGGCGAACCGCTGGAGCTGGCCCGGCTGGCCAACAGGCTGCGCCCGCGTTCGCTCGTCATCCTGGCCGACATCAGCGGTTCGATGGAGCGCTACACACGCCTGCTCATCCACTTCCTCTACAGCCTGGCGGAAGGGCTCGATCAGCGGGTCGAGGTGTTTGTATTCAGCACGCGCCTCACGCGGATCACGCGCCAGCTGCGGGGCCGCGACGTCGATCGCGCGTTGAGCGATGTCGCGGGCGCTGTGCCCGACTGGTCCGGCGGCACGCGCATCGGCGAGGCGATTAAGACGTTCAACTTCGACTGGGGCCGGCGCGTCCTGCGCGGCGGCGCCATCGGCCTCGTCATCAGCGACGGGTGGGACCGCGGCGACCCGGCTCTCTTGCGCCGCGAGATGGCCCGGCTGCATCGCTCGTGTCACCGGCTCATCTGGCTGAACCCGCTCCTGGGCTCACCGGACTATGAGCCGCTGACGCGCGGGATTATGGCGGCCCTTCCCCACGTCGACGACTTTTTACCTGTACACAATCTGGCGAGCCTCGAGGATCTGGCGAGCCACCTGGCCCAGCTGGACGATCGCCGGTCCGGTGGGCGCCAGGCCGTGGCCAAGAGCGGCGCCGCCTTCGTCCGGCGCTAGGTCGGGGTCAATACGGAGACTGACCATGCGAGATGTGATCGACGACATCGGCCGGTGGCAGGCCGCCGGCGAGCCGGTGGCCTTGGCCACGGTGATTGAGACGTGGGGCTCGGCGCCGCGGCGCGTGGGCGCCAAGATGGCCATGTCCGCGGCCGGCCAGATCGCCGGTTCGGTGAGCGGGGGGTGTGTCGAAGGCGCCGTCGCCGCCGTCGGCGAAGAAGTGTTGGTCACCGGTGAGGCGCACTTGCTCAGCTTCGGCGTGGCCGATGAGACGGCGTGGGACGTCGGGCTCGCCTGCGGCGGGCGCATCCAGGTGTTCGTACAGACGCTGTCGGCCGAGCGCTTTCGGCGCCTGGCGGCCGAGCTGGCGGCGGATCGGCCGGTGGCCACTGCTACGATTATCGCCGGCGCCGCGAGCGACCTGGGGCGCTCGCTCGCGATCACGCCGACGGGGATCCTCGATCATGATTTGCGGCCCGAGTTGCTGCCGGCGGTCCACGAGGCGGCGCGCCGGGCCCTGGCGGCCGCGGTCTCCGGCCGGCGCACCGCCGCCGAAGTGGGCCTCGAGCTCTTCGTCGACGTGCAGCTGCCGCGGCCAGCGCTGGTAATGGTCGGAGGCGTGCACATTGCCATCGCCCTGGCCAGACTGGCGTCGGTGCTGGGCTACCACACGATCGTGGTCGACCCGCGACGGGCATTTGGGAGCGAGGATCGCTTCGCGCATGCCGATCGCCTCATCCAGGCCTGGCCCAACCGGGCGTTCGACGAGATCACCGTCACCGCCAACACGGCCGTGGCCATGCTCACCCACGATCCGAAGATCGACGACCCGGCTCTGTTGCACGTGCTGTCGAGCCCGGCCTTCTACGTCGGGGCACTGGGCAGCCAGAGCACCCAGGCGAAGCGTCGCGATCGAATGCGGGCCGCCGGGCTCACCGAGGAGCAGATCGCGCGCATTCGGGGGCCGATCGGCCTGCCGATCGGCGCCGAGACGCCGGAGGAGATCGCCGTGGCCATTCTCGCCGAAATCGTCCAGGCGCGCCATGCCGGCAACCGCTAGCAGCGGATCCCTGATCCTGGCGCGCGGCCTGCAGGTGCATGTGCCGCTGCGGCAGGGTGTCCTGCGGCGTCCGGCCGGCACGGCCCGGATCGTCGACGACGTCGATCTGGATATCGCGCCGGCTGAGGTGATGGTCATCCTGGGCGAACGTGGTGCCGGCAAGTCCACCCTGGCGCGCGCCCTTCTCTATCTGATTCGTCCCAGCGGCGGCCGGGTGCAGTTCGCCGGCCAGACGCTGGGCGAGCTCGGCCGAGCGGCCCTCCGGGATCTGCGCCGCGACATGCAGCTCGTCTTTGAGGACCCGTATGCGGCGCTCAACCCCGGGCTCACGGTGGCGCAGCAGCTTACAGAGCCGCTGGCCGTGCACGGGCTTGGCGACCGCCGCGAGCGCGAGGAACGGGTCGAGGCCTTGCTGGGTCAGGTCGGCGCCAACCCGTTCCTCGCCGGTCGGCGCCCTTATGAGCTATCCGGTGGTCTGCGGCAGCGCGTGGCCATCGCCAGGGCCCTGGCCACGGGGCCCCGCCTTCTCGTTCTGGACGAGCCGACGGCCACACTGGACCCGGTTGGCGCCAGCGCCATCCAGTCGTTGCTGCGCCGCCTACAACGGGAGCTTGGGTTGACCATCCTGTACCTCACAAGCGAGCCTGGTGAGGCACGCGACGTTGGCGAGCGAGTCGGCGTCATGTACGCGGGTCGCCTTGTGGAGGTGACGGCGCGCGCCACCCTCTTTGCGGCCCCGCTGCACCCCTACACCCAGGCGTTGCTCTCGCGCCTGCCGCTGGCCGACTGGGAACAGGAAGCCGGAAGGGATCGGCTGGCGCTGGAGGGCCGGATGCCCGATCCCGCCCGGCGGCCCGCCGGTTGCGCCTTTCATCCGCGTTGCCGGCACGCGACGGAGCGCTGCCGGCAGGAGGACCCGGCCCTACGCGAGCTTGGAGAAGGGCCGGCGAGCCACCGGGTCGCCTGCCATCACGCGGAGCATTTCCGCTGACCCCTGTGGGGTGGGTCTTCGATTCGTGTACAATATGGGTCGTCAAGCGCGGCTCAGGGAGACATGGGACAACACGCGGACGTTCTGGTCGTGGGCGGCGGCGTCTTCGGAATGACCGCCGCACTAGAGTTGCGGCGCCGGGGCCACTCGGTGACCGTGCTCGACCCTGGCCCGATCCCGCACCCACTGGCCAGCTCCACCGACATCAGCAAGATCGTCCGCATGGATTACGGCACGGACGCCTTTTACCTGGCGCTGGCCGCGCGGGCGCGCGACGGCTGGTTGGCGTGGAACCAGGCGCTCTTCGCCGCACCGCTCTACCACGAGGTCGGCGTGCTCTTCCTGAACAGCATGCCGATGTCCCCCCACAGCTACGAGTACGAGAGCTATCAGCGGCTCCTGGATCGCGGGTACGACCTCGAACGCCTGAATGACGACGCGCTGGCCCGCCGCTTTCCAGCGTGGCGTCCCGGCGTCTACGTGGATGGTTATGTCAATCCGCGGGCCGGGTATGTCGAGAGCGGCCGGGTGTTGGCCGAGCTGGCGCGCGCGGCGACGAAGGCCGGC
>JBFGLK010000169.1:0-6774 GCA_041576195.1 Promineifilaceae bacterium (SeqCode) | reverse complement strand
CTGACCACGATGCGCCTGGATGTTCGCTTCGCCGCCACGATGCCGGACGCGAGCTCCGCCTGGGAGGGCGACTACGCGGACGGCAACTTCGCCGATCGCCTGGGCTGGCAGGAGGTGGTGGTTCGGGCCGGCGATGGCGTGCGTCTCACCGCCTCGACGGCGCCGGCGGAGGACCTGAGCCAGGCTCTCGAGGCCTATCCCGACGACCTCTTGCAGAGCCCGCCGACCGTTCGCAGCGCCCGCTTCACCTTCGTGCCGGCAGGTGCCCCGGCGGCCGGCCCCGCGCCTGGGGCGTCGATGCCGGCAAGCGCCCCGGCGACGCCCATCGGGCTCCTCGCCACCCTCGACGCGCAGTACGCGCGCCTGATCACCCTGCCGGAGCTGAGCCCGGCCATCGTCGCCGCCGCGCTCCTGGCTGCCTTCGGCCTCGGCGCCCTGCACGCCCTCACCCCCGGCCACGGGAAGGCGATCGTCGGCGCCTACCTGGTCGGCTCGCGCGGCACCGCCCGCCACGCCGTGTTCCTCGGTCTGACGACCACGCTCACCCACACCATCGGCGTCTTTGCGCTTGGCCTGCTCGTCCTCTTCGCCTCTCGCTACGTCCTTCCGGAGCGTCTCTACCCGTGGCTGGGCGCCGTCTCCGGGCTGATGCTGGTCGGCATCGGCCTGTCGCTGTTCCGCCGCTACGCCGGCCGCCTCTGGGCCGACCGGGCCCACCGCGCCCACGCCGCCGCGCACGCGCATAGCCATGACCACGCCCATGTCCCCGTGCATGACCATGATCACCGCCATGACCCTGACCACGGACACGACCATACCCACGATCTGACCGACGCGGTCACCTGGCGCAACTTGCTGGCGCTGGGCGTGTCCGGCGGGCTCCTGCCGTGCCCGTCGGCCCTCATCGTCCTGCTCAGCGCCGTGGCCCTGGGACGGGTGGGCTTCGGCCTGGTGCTCATCGTCGTCTTCAGCGTGGGGCTGGCCAGCGTACTCACGGGCATTGGCCTGCTCGTCGTCTTTGCCGGCAGGCTCCTGGCCCGGCTGCCCGGCCGGTCGCGCCATGCCCCCCTGCTGCGCGTCGTGCCGGCGCTCAGCGCCCTCCTGATCACCGTCGTGGGCGCCGGCTTCATCTGGCAGGCGTTGCGCCAGATCGGTCCCTTCTGAGCGGCCTGCCCAAGGAGTCCCCCATGCCCTGATCCCGATCAGCCTCCCCGTCTCGTGTCCCTGCGCTTCCCCCTGAAAGGAGAAAACCGCGATGAAAACGATTCCTGTCCGCCAATGGGCCCGCCAGGCCGCCTCCGGCCATCGCGAGGCGCCGCCCATCTCCGACGACGCCTTCGCCGACGACACCCCCACCGACGTCTTCATCTCGCCCTATGACCCGACTCGCGTGGCCCTGGCCTGGCAGCGCCGCCGCCACGGCCATCCGGGCCGCTAATCATGCTCGGCCACGCGCGGGTGGCTCATCCCACCCGCGGTTGGCCCCATCTCGAGGAGAGATCTCATGAATCAAGTCAATCGCCCCGCCCTGGCACGAGCCACCGGCCTGCTCCTGGCCGCCATCCTCGTGCCCCTGTTCCTGGTGGTCGCCTGGCTCACCACCTCGGAGCGCGCCGCCGCGTCGAGTCACCGCGAGGCGCCTCTGATCTCGCAGGACCCGTTCGCCGACAACACCGACACCTACGTCTTCGTCTCGCCCAATGACCCGGACCGCATACTCCTGGCCGCCAGCTGGATCCCGTTTGAGGGACCTGAGGGTGGCCCCAACTACTGGGAGTGGGGCAACGAGCTCTACTATGACATCCACGTGGACACCGACGGCGACGCCACCAGCGATGTCACCTACACGCTCCGCAGCGCGGTGGAGATCGGCAACCCGGACACTTTTCTCTACAACACGGGCCGCATCGACTCCATCTATGACTCTGAATGGAACCGTCGCCAGGTGATCTCGGTCTTCGAGCAGTTCGCCGCGGGTAGCGAGCCGCCCGGCGTCAGCCCGACGTCGGCGCTGGTCTATGAGATGCCCACCGCGCCGGCGAACATCGGCACCAAGTCCACACCCTTCTTCCAGGACCTGGAGGCCGAGGCGATCTACGACTACATCGATCCGTACAACGGCGACATGATCAAAGTGTTTGGCGGCCAGACGGACGATGCCTTCTGGGTCGATCTCCAGGTCTTTGACCTGCTGACCCTGCGTGGCCAGGCACCGCCCATCGGCTACATCCGACCCCCCAATGGGCCGGTTGACTCGCTCTCCGGCTTCAACGTTCACAGCCTGGTGCTCGAGCTGCCCATCTCGCGCCTGACCGCGGCGCATGGCGAGCCGGTCCTCGGCGTCTGGGCGACCACACGCCGGCCGGGCATGACCGTCTTCACGCCCGGCGCCGAAACCCATAGCGGCGACCCCGTCCAGGTCTCCCGCCTGGGCATGCCGCTGGTCAACGAGCTGGTGCTGCCGATGGGGCTGAAGGACATCTTCAACGGCATCGCCCCAGAGGTGGACCTGACGGTTTACACGCTGCTCCAGGAGAGCGTGGAGGACCCGGAGGTGGGCAATCTGCTCTGCGCCCTTTACGGCGTGCCGCTGCCCGGCGACGCCGACGCGGACTGCGACACCGAGTACACGCTCGGCACCCCTCGCTCCGGGCGTGGCGACATCTTCGACATCTTCCTCACCGGCATGGTCCTGGCCAACGACTTCACCATCCAGACCGCGGACGGGCCCTTGACGCTCACGACCGGCTTCAACGTGAACCGGCCGGCGAACGTCGTGCCGGCAGACATGATCCGCATCAACACCACCATCAGCGGGGATCTCTGCGCCCCGACGCCCAGCCGGCTGGGCGTGCTCGGCGGCGATGCCTGCGGCTTCCCCAACGGCCGCCGCTTGGCCGACGACGTGGTGGACATCGAGCTGCTGGCTGTGGCCGGCGCGGCCTACGAGGTCCTGGACGATCGCGACGCCGCCTTCGTCTTCAACCCGGCCTTGCTCGACGTGCTGTCAGACGGGGTCGACGGCAATGATCGGCCCTACCGGAACACGTTCCCCTACCTGGGCGTGGCCCAATCGGGCAAGAACCATCGCCATCGCAACGCCGGCTTCTACCTGGCGCTGGCCGCGGGCGGCGCGGCTGCCCTGGCGCCGCTGGCCCTGGTGACGCGCCGCCGGCGCCGGGAAGAAGACCTCCCGGCCGCCTGACCCGAGCCGTCGCCTGGTCGAATCGCCCACAGTCGCCCTATGGCCACGCTCGGGCGGACGCGTAGACGACTGTGGAGGATTCTCGCCCGGGCCACTCGCCGTGCTGTTGGGCGCCTGGCGCCCCCCGTGCCAGGCGCCCGCCGCCGGTGGCTGCCGGCAAAAGGAAGGCCATGAAAGAGACGATGACTCCCCGCCAGGCCCTGCCCTCCCGCCTGCGCCTGCTGCTCCTGGCTTCGCTGGCCCTCCTCCTGGTGGCCCTCGCCATGCGGCTGTGGCCGGGGGCGCCGGCCGCCGGCACAGTGGCCAGGGCGCAATCCGAGGACACCGCCGCCCGCATCGCCCGCCTGGAAGCCGCCCTCCGGCTCGATCCCGACTGGGCGCCTGCCTACGCCGATCTGGGCCTGGCGCTGTTGCAGCGGGTGCGTGAGAACGCCGACGCCAGTCTCTACGCCCGCGCCGAGGCGGCGTTCGACGAGGCGCTGCGCCGGGACCCCCGCCTGGTGGACGCCCTGATCGGCCAGGGCATGCTGGCGCTGGCCCGTCACGACTTTCCCGCCGCGCTCGACTGGGCTGTCCGGGCCCGGGCCGTCAACCCCTATCGCTCGGCCGTCCTGGGCCTGGAGGTGGACGCCTACGTCGAGCTCGGTCGCTACGACGAGGCGGTGGCGGCGGCGCAGCGCATGGTCGACCAGCGCCCAGACATCGCCTCCTACAGCCGGGTTGCCTACCTGCGCGAGCTGCACGGTGACGTGCCTGGGGCGATCGCCGCCATGGAGGCGGCCGTGGCCGCCGGCGCGCCCGGCGCCGAGGGCACCCGCTGGGCCCTGGCGCAGCTCGGCGACCTGCATCTGCGCCAGGGCGCCCCCGACGAGGCGGAGCAGGTCTATCTGGCCGCCCTGCGCGCCGACCCGACCTACGCGTTCGCCCTGGCCGGCCTGGCCAACGCCCACGCCGCGCGTGGTAACTTTCGGGGGGCCATCACGGTGTACGAGCCGCTGGTGGAGCGACTGCCGCTGCCCGAGTTCGCCATCGCCCTGGGCGAGCTGTACGAGGCGACGGGTCAGGCGGCGGCGGCCGAGCGCCAGTACGGCCTGGTGCGGGCGCTCCAGGCGTTGAACGCTGCTGCCGGCATGGACACCGACCTGGAGATGGCCCTGTTCGAGGCGGACCACGGGGCGGACCCGGCGCGGGCGGTGGTCATGGCCCGGGCCGCGTATGCCCGCCGGCCGAGCATCCACGGCGCCGACGCCCTCGCCTGGGCCCTCTTTCGGGCCGGCGATGCGGCCGCCGCCCGGCCCTACATGACGGAGGCCCTACGGCTGGGGACGGAGGACGCGCTGCTCCACTTCCACGCCGGCTGGATCGCTGCCGGGAGCGGTGATCCGGACGCAGCGCGCCGCCACCTGGAGCGGGCCCTGGCCATCAACCCGGCGTTCTCGCCCCTGTACGTCCCGCCGGCCAGGGCCTGGGTGGAGGGTCGGTAGGGGCGCGATCGACTGCGCCTAAGCTACCCGCCGCAGGAAGAAACGCCAGTACAGGACAATGGCCACGACGTAGCTGCCGATCGTGCCCAGGAAGACCGGGTCGAAGCCGTAGGTCACCTGAATCTCGCCGCTGAGCGTGGGGCTGAACGCCCAGCCGACGTTCCAGCTCATGCTCACCAGGCTGGCCACGGTTGCCCGTGCCTCCTCCTCCACCTGTTCCATCACGAACGTCTGGTAGACCGGGTTGCTCATGTTCATCAGCGCCAGACGCACCAGATAGGCGAACGCGCTAAGGCCGAACCACGGGGCGAAGCCCAGAAGGGCCAGGAACGGGATGGAGAGGGCCTGGGTGAGCACCACCACACGCATCTTGCCGTACTTGTCGGCCAGGGGCGGGGCGGCCAGCAGGCCCACGCCCATGGCCAGCGAGCCGACGGCGAAGAGGCCCCCGATGGTGCTGTCCGGGGCGCCGAAGGTGCGCCGGAAGAAGACGTTCATGAACGGCATGAGCAGGCCGGCTCCGAGCGACGTGACCAGGAGGGGGGAGACGAGCTTGGCCAACAGGCGTGGGTGGCGGCGAGCATATTGAAACGGGGAGAGCGACGGTCGTTCGTCGGGGCTCTCGCGGCGGGGCGAGCGCAGCAGCAGCAGCGGGACCACGCCGAGGAGGGCGACGCCGGCCACGACGCCCAGGGCGCCGCCGTAGGCCGCGGGGTCGGTCGGCCCGCCGCCGACTATGCCCCCGACCCAGGCCGGGAGCTGCCCGCCGAGCCAGTTGCCGGCAAAGCCGGCCAGCGTCTGCACCCCGAAGCTAAAGGAGAACAGGTAGGTCCGCTCTGCCTCGCTGCTGTTCTCCATGAGAAACGGGCCGAGCGTGACGCCACTGAGGCTCTGGGAAAGGCCCAACAGCACGTTCATGGCGAAGAAGACCGCCGCCGTCGGCCAGAGGACCATGCCGAGCACCGCGACGCTGCTCATGACGCCCGCCAACAGCAGGGCCGGTTTGCGCCCGAGCCGGTCGCTGGCGTAGCCTGCGGGCAGCGCGCTGAGGAGAGCCGTAAGGCTGGTGGTTGTCAGGAGCTGGCCCAGCAGCGTCTCATCGTAGCCCAGGCTAAGGACGTAGAAGTTGAAGAGCAGGCGATAGACGCCGAACGAGAGCCCGAGGATGATGATGTTGAGCAGGTAGAGGCGGGCGTTGCGGCCGAAGAGCCGGATCTTGCCGGCATAGTCGCCGATCGCCCCGCGGGCCCGGCCGGCCAGTGTGGCCCGGTCGTCGGTGGTGACCGGCGTCCTCATCGCGCTCCCCAACTCCCCGGCGTGCCTACGGCTCGACCGGCGTCACGGCGTCGATCAGCCAGTCGCCCCCTGCCTGGACGAAGCGCAGCCGCAGCCGCTGCGCCGACCCGTCGGCGAACGTCGTTTCGAGGATGACCGAGTCGACGGACCCTTCCAGGCTGACGCGAAAGCGCGCCGGCGGCTCGGCGGCGAGCGTGAAGGGATCCGGCCCGCCCGCGGCGATCTGCTGGCGGGCGCGCTCGATCAGCGCCAGGCTGAGGTAGTCGCTCTCAGCGTAGACCCCGGTCGTCGCGGGCGCCGTTTCCTGGCCCAGGTACCAGACGTAGAACGCGGTGGCCACGCCGTCCGGCGCGGCGGCGCAGGTGATGTCGGCGATCGACCATGTCGAGGCCGCCTGCTCCAGGTGCACGGTGAAGCCGTGGCGGGGCAGGTCGGTGCGCACCCGCACCAGCGTCCGCTCGCCATTCTGGACGCTTCCGGCCAGGGTGAACTCGCGGGGCGGGGTGGCGGCGCACAGCAGCGGATCGAGGGCCGGGAAGCCTTGTTCGTCCAGGCTGATCAAGAAGCGGTCGACCGCCTCGACGAGGCCGGGCGTCAGGTAGCTGCTCTGGGCGTAGATCCGGTTGGCCAGCGGATTTTGCGCCGGGTCGGGGCTATTGGCGAAGCCCAGGTACCAGCGGTAGAAGCTGATCGTCGCCTCTTGCGGCGTGCCGGCCTGGATTGGAGGTGGGGAGACGACCACTTCCCCGGACCAGCCTGGCCGGGTGGGCGTCAGCGCGGCGGTGGCCG
>JBFGLK010000168.1:0-6785 GCA_041576195.1 Promineifilaceae bacterium (SeqCode) | reverse complement strand
TATCATCGGTTTCGGAGACGAAGTATATATTGGGAAATTCGGCACAATCCAGTAGCATGTCTTGCCGACACGCGCATCTGATGCGATATTGTCACCGAGAGCGACGCCAAATCCATTTCTATGAGAAAGATGATCGAAAAACGGGGCTTAGACCGACCTCAGCCCACATCCCGATGGACGTGAACCGTGGAGTCAGACGAAAATCATTTCCCATCACCTCCGGCGGGAATATTTAACATTGAGGCTAACGTGCAAACAAAAGGGGAAAAAGTGGGCGCGGAGGGACTCGAACCCCCGACCTCACGGATGTGAACCGTGCGCTCTAACCAGCTGAGCTACGCGCCCGAAGGGTGGCGATCATTATAGCAGTGGCGATCCGGCGAGGCAACGGGCCGACTATGGCGCAAGTCGCCTGAATGGTGTGCATGCCGGCAGCCCGATCTCCGGCATGTCGGCCGCTTGCCCCACAGTGGGCCAGGCAAGCCAGCAACCCCACTCTCACCCCATCACCTTCCAAGGCCACCCGTAATAACGCCCCACCGGCCCGTCTCTGCGCCGTCCACCCACCGGGCCATGACCCTGCCGAGCCCGCCTTCTCTGGCCATGCCCCTCACCATCCATCCCACGCCGCCTGCCCCGACGAACCCGCTCCCCAATCCGCAATCCCCACTCCGCCATCGCATGACATCCGTCACCTCCGCCAGGTCGCCTGGCTCTTCGAGCGGGCCGGCCTGTCCGGCCTGGGCTTCTCGCTGGGCGTGGCGGTCAACTTACTCCCTGTCCTGATGCGCAGCGCCCGGTTGGCATGGCAAAGCCTGCGCCTGCGCGGCGGCCTCCGGCGACGGTGGTGGCAGGGGGTTCGCCTCGTCCTGGTCACGGTGGTGGCCAATACGTTGCGGCGCGGCGAGGAGATCGCCCTGGCCGCCGAAGCCCGGGCGTTCATGGTCGGGCGCGTTCCGTTGGCCGGCCCAGGCCGTGGGCGCGCCGACGTGGCCGTGGCGGTCGTGCTGCTCGGGGCCCTCATCATACTCCGGCGCGCCGGTTAATGTCATCGCCCGCGCCCTGGGCCCGTTCCCGCCCCTTCCGCCCGCTCGTGGCGCAATCGGCCACAACCAGGTGCGCGCCTGCGTCGTGCAGCCCCTGCCCGGCCCGCGGCACCTCGCCAGGTAGCCGGGTATAATACGCACAAGGCTCCGCTGTGCGGGGCCACGCCAGATGGGAAGGATGCATCCATGAAAGCTTTTGTCACCGGGGGAACAGGATTCATCGGCCGCTATCTCGTCCGGGCGCTCGTCGCCCGCGGCGCGGCGGTAGTCGCCCTGACGCGGTCGGACGCCGGCGTCGCGGCGCTGCAGGCGGATGGGGCTACGGCCGTTCGCGGCGACATTCAAGACGCGGCGTCGCTCCGTGCCGGCATGGCCGGCGCCGACGCCGTCTTCCACCTGGCCTCCTGGGACCGAATGGGCGGTGATGCCTGGATGGAGGCCGAGGCGATCAACGTCAACGGGGCCCGCGCCGTCCTGCAGACTGCCTGGGACCTGGAGATCCCGCGCATCATCTACACCAGTGCGGTCACCGTCTTTGGTGACACGAAAGGCGTCATCGTGGACGAGAGCTATGAGCCGCCTGCCGGCCCCTTCCCGTCGGAGGTTGACCGCACCAAGTGGTTGGCCCACTACAAGGTCGCCCTCCCCCTCATCGAGGCGGGCGCGCCCATCACGATCGTCATGCCCGGCGGCGTCTATGGGCCGGGCGATCCCGGGCTCATCGGCGAGCTGATGCGCCTGTTCATCACTGGCCGCATGCCGATCATGCCGGGACCGGAGATGACCATCACCTGGACGCACGTGGCCGACGTGGCCGAGGGTATGATCCTGGCCGCGGAAAAGGGGGCGGTCGGCGAGACCTATATCCTGGCCGGGCCGGCCATTCCCCTCGGGGAGATGGTCGACTTCTGGTCGTACCTGACGGGCAGGCCGGGCCCCACGGCCAAGGTGCCGGCACGTGTCGTGCGGCCGCTCTATCCGGTCGTCGAGGCGCTGGAGCAGCAGCTCGAACTCCCCGACTTGATGACGACCGACGCGCTCCGGTCGCTGGGCGCTTCCTACATGGCCCGCTCAGATCGGGCCCGGCGCGAGCTCGGTTGGCGCCCGCGCCCGCCTCAGGCCGGGATGCTGGAAACCTTCGATTGGATCAAGGCGCATGAGGCCACGACTCTGACGACCGCCGGCGATGAAACGCGGGCGGCGTGGGCAGCCCTGGGGCTGGCGCTGACCTTCTTCATTCTCTGGCTCTGGCGCCGCGGGCGCTAGGCTCCTCTCCCCGACCTCCCCTTACCGGTCAAGGCCAAACCGCGCCGCGATGAGCGTCGCGAGCTCGGCTACCGTGCGTGTGCCGTCCACCTGGTAGGCCACCCCACCCCAGCGACGCACGCTCTCCACCACCCAATCAGCCAGCCGCTCGTCACGGCGCATCCAGCGCTCGAACGCCGCGTCCGGGTCGGCGCAGTCGCGAAGCACGTCGGTGACCCACGGCCGCCGGGAGTAGTGCTCGCGCTGGAAGGCCGGCGTGGGCACGACCCAGACGGCGCGGCGGGGATCGGTCAACAAAGGGATGACGCGAGCGGGTAGGAGGGCGGCGTCTTCGACGAGGAGCGGACCGGCCTGGGCCAATGGCAGCAGCTCATCGAGAATCAGATCGAACGATTCGTCGTAGGCCGCCGCTGCGGTGGCCACCTGCTCGGCCACCGGGCGCATCCACAGCTCGTCACAGCCCATGTCCGCCAGACGTGAGACGACCGGCTGCCGTGCCGGCGTGACGCGTCCCCAGAGCGCGTCCATGCGCTCGTCGGCGTGGTAGACGGTCAGGTCGAAGCGCCGGCCGAGAAGGTCGGCGATGCTCGACTTGCCGGCACAGGGGGACCCGCCAATCCAGTAGACGTCGCTCAGCGCCTCGGCGTCCGCCGCGAGATCCGACACCGGGTTACAGGCCCCGCTCGCCGCGCACGTAGGGCAAACCTAGGGCCGCCGGCGCGCCCAGGCGCTTGCGCGCCGCCTCGCGCGAACCGATGACCAGGGCCAGGATGATCAGGAGGAATGGCGCCATCTGCAGGAAGAAGCCCAGATTGGAGTTGATAAACAGCGGGTTGGTACGGCCGAAGAGGGTGCGGGGCCCTTGCAGGTCCAGGATGCCGCGCCGCAGCGCGCCAAAGAGGTAGCCCCCCACCGCCGCCCGGACCGGGTTCCACTGGGCGAAGATGACCAGGCCGACGGCGATCCAGCCCTGGCCTGACGTCGTCTGCACGCTGTACCAGCCGGGTGAGACAGACAGGCTGATAGTGGTCCCGGCCAGGCCGGCCAGACAACCGCCGACGAACACATAGAAGTAGCGAAGGCGATAGACGTTGATCCCCAACACGTCGGCTGCCTCGGGTTTCTCCCCGACGGCGCGCAGATGCATGCCGGGACGGGTGTGGAACAGATAGTACCAGGCCAGGGGCGTCAGCAAATAGCCGAAATAGACCAGAACGCTATGGTCCTCGAAGAAGATGGGGCCGAGCACGGGCACGTCGGTCAGCAGCGGGATGTCAATGCGCGGGATCAGGGGCGGCGTTTGCCCGGTCAGGCCCTGGCCCAGGACAAGGGCCAGGCCGGTGCCCAGGAAGGTGAGCGACAGGCCACTGACGACCTGGTCCGCCTGAAAGTGGATGGAGACCAGGCCGTGCGCCAGGCTGAGCGCGCCGCCGGCGGCCATGGCCACAATCAGGGCGATCCAGGGATTTCCGGTGGCCAGCGAGGTGCTGAATCCGGCCATCGCCCCCAGGAGCATCATGCCTTCGACGCCAAGGTTCAGGATGCCGGCGCGCTCGGCGAAGACTTCGCCGATGCTGGCGAAGAGCAGGATCGTGCCGGTGGCGATGCCGGCATGCAAGATGATGATTGGGTCCATGATCAGTCGGTCGCTCCCAGCTCGGCCTCCAGCGCTCCCGGCCGCACCAGCCGGATTCGATAGCGCAAGAGCACGTCGCTACTAATCACCATGAACAGGATGATGCCCTGCAACATCTGCGACAGGCCGGACGGCTGAATCTCGCGCCCGGCCACGATGAGGGCGCCAAAGAGGATGGCCACGAGGATGACCGCAAACGGGTTGAGCTTTGCCAGCCAGGCGACGATGATCCCGGTGAAGCCGTAGCCGGGAGAGATACGCTCCTGGAGCCGGTGGACGACGCCGCTGATTTCCGACATGCCGGCCAGACCGGCCAGCGCGCCCGAGAGCATCATGACCAGAATGACGTTGCGGGCGATGTTGATGCCGGCATAGCGGGCCGCCTGCGGGTTGTCGCCGATGAGCCGGATCTCGTACCCCCAACGACTGCGCGTCAGGATCCACCAGACGATGACCGCCGCCAACAGCCCAAACACGACACCCAGATGGAGCGTAATGCCGGATAGCGCCGGGACCTCGCGCGCGTAATCCGCCAGCCGCGGCAACCAGGCCGTGCGCTCGAAGGTCGGCGTCATCTGGAAACCGGCGTCGCTCCAGCGGTCGAATATCCAGAAGTTGTTCCACAGGATGGCCACGTAGTTCAACATCAGGGTCGAGATGATCTCGTTGACCCCAAAGCGTCCTTTGAGCAGGCCAGGGATGAAACCGTATAGCGCCCCGCCGACGAGGCCCATAATCATCATGGCGCCAAGGACGACCACCTTCGGGCTGTTCGCCGGCACGAGCGGCACAAGGACGACCAGGCTCGCGGCGAAGGCGCCGATATAGAACTGGCCTTCGGCGCCGATGTTCCACAGCCGCATCTTGAAGGCCACGGCGCACGCCAGGCCGACCAGGATCAGGGGCGTTGCCTTGACCAGCGTGTCAGACAGGGTCGCCCAGCTGCCAAAAGTGGCGTTGAAAAAGAAGCGCAAAACGCGGAGCGGCTCACCACCAATCAGCTTCAGGATGATGCCACTGATGACGAACGCCAGGACGATGGAGCCGAGCGAGACCGCGGCCGGCAGCCAGCGCGGCACATCTTCCACCCGCTTCTCAAAGATCAGTCGATAGGGCATGGCGTCACTCTACTCCGTGGCGAGGGGCGCGGCCGGCGAGGCGGCCGGCTCCGCGCGCTTGCTGCCGGTCATCATCAGACCGATCTCGTCGATGTCCGCCGAGGGCGCGTCCACCACGCCCATGATTTGCCCGTCATAGATGACGGCGATGCGATCGCTCATGGCCAGCAACTCCTCCAGTTCCTCGGAGATAAGGAGGATGGCTTTCCCGTCCGCCCGCTGCTCGAGCAACAGCGTCTGGACGGACTCGATCGCCCCGACGTCCAGACCGCGCGTCGGCTGCACGGCGACCATCAGCTCCGGCTTGCTCGAGATCTCCCGGGCCAGGATCACCTTCTGCAAATTGCCGCCCGATAATTTGCGGGCCTGGGTCTCAACACTGGGCGCCAGGATGTTGTACTTCTGCTTCAGCCGCCGGGCGCGCTCGCGGGCCCGGCTGAAGTTGATGCGCCAGCGGTTTCCTATCGGCTCCTCACGGTAGCCCTTCATGATCGTGTTCTCGGTGATTGTCATGTTAGGCGCCGAGCCAACGCGCGTGCGGTCCTCCGGGACGTGAGACACCCCCTGCGAAATCGCCGCGCGGGGCGCGCGATTGGCCACTTCCACCCCGTTGACGCGGATGCTGCCGGTGCAGGCGCGCAGGCCGGTGATTACTTCGGCCAGCTCGCTCTGTCCGTTGCCGGACACGCCTGCCAGTCCCAAGATCTCGCCGGCGTGGACATCCAGGTCGACGCCGCGCAATGCCGGCACGCCCTTGTTGTTGACGCACTTGACGCCGCGAACGGCCAGCACCGGCTCGCCAGGCGCCTGTGCCTCCTTTTGAATCGTGAACACGACGTCTCGACCGACCATGAGCTGGGCCAGGGTGGCCTTGGTCATGCCCTCCAGGCTCTGACCTTCGGCGGTGACGACGCCCTTGCGCAGCACGGTGACCCGATCGGCCACCTCAATCACTTCCTGCAGTTTGTGGCTGATGAAGACGATCGACTTGCCCTGGGTGGCCATCGAGCGCATCGTCTGAATGAGGTCGTCGATCTCCTGCGGCGCCAGCACCGCCGTCGGCTCGTCCATGATCAGGATGCTTGCGCCACGGTAGAGCGTCTTCAGGATCTCTACCCGCTGCTGCTCGCCGACGGAGAGCTGCCAGATATAGGCGCGCGGGTCCACGTGCAGGCCGAACTGCTCCTGGAGCGCCTGGATGCGCTGGTCGTACGCCCGCAGATTGAGCCGGAAGCGGGGCTCGTCCAGACCGAGGAGGATGTTCTCCGTTACCGTCTGGGTCGGCACGAGCATGAAGTGTTGGTGCACCATGCCGATGCCCCGGGCGATGGCATCCTTCGGCGAACCGAAGCTGGCCGGCTGCCCATGAACGCGGATGGTGCCAGACGCGGGTCGATAGAGCCCGGCCAGGGCGTTCATCAGGGTGCTCTTGCCGGCACCGTTCTCGCCGAGGAGGGCGTGGATCTCCCCCTCCCGCAGGCTGAAGTTGACGTGATCGTTGGCCAGGACGCCGGGGAACCGGATGACGATGTCGCGCATCTCGACGGCGAGTGGTGTGTCGCTCATGACGGGCCCCATTTATGGTAAGCGGCAGGGGCGATTGGCGTTTCGCCCCTGCCGTTCATACGGTCACTGAATCAGCCGGGTGGCCCCGACTGCCGGCAGCGCCGCCGTTTGTCGACGTGCGGCCCACTCGCCGCACTCGCGTCGCCGGCGCCG
>JBFGLK010000167.1:0-6785 GCA_041576195.1 Promineifilaceae bacterium (SeqCode) | reverse complement strand
GACCGCGGGCGACGGCCGTGGCGCTGCGCGACGGTCGCATCGTCGCGGTCGGCGACGACGACGGCATCAGGGCCCTGCGGGCGTCGGGCGCCGAGTGGCTCGACCTCGACGGCCGGACCCTGACGCCGGGCCTGATCGACGCCCACGTCCACTTCCAGTGGTTCAGTCTCAGCCGGCGGCAGATCGACCTGTTTGAGGTGCCCAGCCTGGGGGAGGCCGTCGCTCGTGTGGCGGCGCGCGCGGCGGTCGCCTCCGCCGAGGATGCCTGGCTCGTTGGCCGCGGCTGGACGCAAGAGCTGTGGCCGGGACGCCGCTTCCCGACGGCCGCGGACCTGGATGCGGTTACGGGGCGGCTGCCGGTACTGTTGCATCACAAGAGCGGCCACGCCGCCTGGGTCAACAGCGCCGCCCTGCGCCGTGCCGGCATCACGGCGACGACCGCCGACCCGCCCGGCGGCCAGATCGGGCGGGACGCCGCCGGCGCGCCCAGCGGCGTCCTGTTTGAGGACGCCATCGACCTGGTGGCCCGGTGCGTGCCGGCGCCAACCCCGGCGACCGTGGCCGAGGCGATGCGCGAAGCGATCCCCGCCTGCTGGGCGGTCGGGCTCGTGGGCCTCCACGATTTTGACGGCAGTACCAGCTTCGCCGCCTTACAAGCGCTTCATCGGGACGGCGAACTTGGGTTACGGGTGGTCAAGAACATCCGCGCCGCTTACCTCCGCCAGGCCCTTGAGCTCGGGCTGCGGAGCGGGTTCGGCGATGACTGGCTGCGCATCGGCGGCATCAAGATCTTCGCCGATGGCGCGCTCGGGCCGCGCACGGCGCTCATGATCCAGCCTTATGAAGGGGAGCCGGCGAACCGGGGAATCGCGGTCACCGATCGCGAGGAGATGCGGGATCTGGTCAGCCGGGCGAGCGCCGGCGGCTGGAGCCTGACCATTCACGCCATCGGGGATCGGGCCAACCATGACGTGCTGGATGTCTATGCCGCGGTTCGGGCCGATGAGGCGGCCCGGGGCGTGCGGCCGGCGCATCGCCGGCATCGCATCGAGCACGTCCAGGTGCTGCATCCGGCGGACCGGCGCCGGCTGGCCGAGCTCGACGTCATCGCCTCCATGCAGCCGACGCACGCCACATCAGATATGGAGATGGCCGATCGCTATTGGGGGGAGCGTGCCCGCTACAGCTATGCCTGGCGCACCCTGTTGGAGAGCGGTGCGACGCTGGTGTTCGGCTCCGACTGCCCGATCGAGCCTATCGATCCGCTGCTCGGAATCTATGCCGCGGTCACCAGGCGACGGCCGGACGGCAGCCACGCCCCGGACGGCTGGTATCCGGAGGAGCGCCTGACCTTAGCGGAGACGCTGCGGGCGTTCACCTGGGCAGCGGCTTACACGAGCGGCCAGGAGGCCCGGGCTGGCCGCGTCGCGCCGGGCTATCTGGCGGACCTGACGATTTTCGACCGCGATATCTTCGCCGCGGAGCCGGCCGAGCTGCGGGAGGCGGGGATTGCCGGCACGATCGTCGACGGGGTCTTCCGCTATCGCGATCTCTAGCCCGAGCGGGCGCTCACTCCAATGCCAACCCCTGCTTCGTCTCTTTCACGAGCAGGTCCACCACGGCTTTCAAGGCTTCTTCGCGATTCTCGTCGCCACCGTGCGCCCGGTAGACGCGAAGCTGGCGATCGGCGCTCGTTCCGTTTAGCAGAATGGTGTTCAGGTATTCAACTTCGGCCCGGCTGCCCAGGTCGTCTACCACGTCGTCCAGGAGCTCGAACAACTCGCGCATAAGGAAGTGGAACGGGCGCTCCTCTTCCATGCCGAAGTCGATCATCTTGCCCGTGATCCCGTAGCGCACGGCCCGCCACTTGTTCTCCGTGATGTGGATGTGGCGGTATTGGCGCCAGGACATGTTCTGCTGGCGCAGCTTGACGAGCTTGGCGACGATGGCCTGGAAGAGCGCGGCGATGCAGACGGCCTCATCAACCGTGGTGCAGATGTCGGAGATGCGGAACTCCAACGTATCAAAGGCGGGGTGGGGCCGGATATCCCACCAGATCTTGGCCCGCGTGTCTTTATGTCCGAATGAGCCGACCCTGGCCAGCGTGCGCTCGAACGACTTGTATTCGGTCCAGGAGTTGAAGGAATGCGGGATGCCCGTGCGCGGCAGCATCTCAAAGACGACACTGCGGTAGGACTTCAGGCCGGTGTTGTAACCCTGCCAGAATGGCGAGCTGGTGGACAGCGCCAGCAGGTGGGGGATGAAGTAGCGCGCCTGGTTCATCACCTCGATCATCAGGTCCTTTTCTTCGGGCGAGTCGCCGAACCCGACGTGGACGTGCATGCCGAAGATGAGCAGGCTCTGGGCCACGCCTTGCATGTCGTCGATCAGCTCTTTATATCGCAGGCCCTCCGTGATCTGCTGTTCCTGCCACTTGGCAAACGGGTGGGTAGACGCGGCTGCGATCTGCAGGTTGTTCTCCGAGGCCATCTGCAAGACCGCCCGGCGCAGGCGAACCAGCTCCTGGCGGACCTCCTGGATGTTGCGGCAGATGAAGCTCCCGACCTCGACCTGCGACTGCATCAGCTCCGGCTTGAGATCCAGCTTGGTTGTGCGGCGCGAATCTTGATTGAGGAATTCGGTGATGTAAGAGTGCAGATTACGGCTTTCCGGATCGATAATCTGATATTCCTCTTCGACGCCCAGTGTCAGCGGCGGGAATGGCACGGCCATCGAGCTTACTCCTTGAGGCAAACGGCTGATTCCGCAGGATTATAGCACGGTGTGGGCGACGCACACTGGCACTCGCGGCCCCAAGTCCGCGCGCCCATCGCCGAGTGGCCGTGGTTGACCGCGGCGATGCTCGTGCTATACTTTTGTTACTGGGTAGCCAGAAAGCCCTTTTGCGTGCCGCACCTCGCGGATCGCCAGCCAAAGTTCATCGTCGCCTCTCTTGCACCGTGTTGCCGGCAACCAGCACAGAGTGGCGTTGCGCTATCTGACCCGCACGGGAGGGACAGGATGAAACACCGCATTGCCATTGTCACCCTCGTCGGGGCGATTGCCCTGGTCAGCCTTGCCGCGGTGTTCGCCACTCGCGGTCCAGGGGCGACGAGCGTAGCTGCCTCGGGCTGCGTACCAGGCGCCCTTTCCCAGGTGACCGTTGACGCCAGCCGGCCACACCGGGTCGGTACCGGGGCGCAAACCAGCTATGTCTTTGCCGTCACCAATCCGGGTCCCGGGGTGGCCAATGCGCAGATCTTCCTTTCCGGCGTGACCCCTGACTGGACGGCGGTGTTGTCGCCCGCCGACGTCGCCTTTCGGCCCACGGCGCCAGGACAGGGCAGTATCACCTTCGCCAACATCGGCGCCGGCCAGGTCCGGCGTTTCGTCGCCCTGGTGTTGCCCGGTCCGGACGTGCCGGAGGGCGACCTCGGCGGCCTGCAGATCAACGCAGCCCTGTCAAACGGCCAGAATGGCTGTCTCCAGGTGGCGGCGGAGCACAACAACACGCCCAAGGTCTACGTCATCGGCATCGACGGTTTCAGCACGAACTACATGTTCATCGGGCGGGACGGCGAGCCGAGTCCGGCGCCCGGGAATCTCTTGACGCCCCGGCTGCGCGAGCTGCTCGGCTCCATGGCCTGGTTTCCGCAGGGTCGCGCCTCGCTCCCCTCCAGCACCGACATGAACGTCTTTGGCGCGCTTTCTGGATCGTGGCCCGGCACCGCGGGCCTGTCTTCTGTCGGCGTCTTCTTCAAGGGCTGGGACCAGAACGGCAATCCGGTCACCGGCCCACTGTCCGCCGCGGACCTCCGCTATGGCGCCACGGGTGATCGGGCGCTCTCCATCTTCGACGTGGCCCAGGATCCGGCTTATGGCGGCGACCCGGGCGCCTTCACGGCAATGATCTCCGGCAAGTTCCAGACCGACGCGCTCTTCCGCCTGGGTCCCGCCTACACGGCCGATCTGGTGGTCGACGGGGAGGTGCGGCCTTACTACTTGAGCGTGCCGCAGCCCTATTTGCTGGGCGATCCGCCGTCGGACAGCAACGCGGCGACGGACCGGGATGGCGTGAATCTCCAACCGCCAGAGCAGTACCGGATGATCCCGTTTGGCGTCGGCAACGCTGGCAACGATCCACTGAAGAATCCCGAGGACCGCTGGATCGCCGTGAGCGCCTTGCGCCTCATCGCCGCCGAAGACCCGGATGTGATGGTGGTGCACTTCGCCAGCACTGACAAGATTCAGCATGCCGCCGGAGCAGCCAACATCCCCAGCGAGTGGTCAAACAACGGCACGCCAACCCTGATCTGGGACGACATCAACCAGTTCAATCGCAATGCCAACCGGGAGCCGACGTTGGATGTCGTCTATGAAGCCGACCTGGACACCGGCCTGATCACCGACGAGCTGGCCCGCCGGGGCGTTCTCAGCTCCTCCTACCTCTACCTTTACTCGGACCATGCCGGCACAACGTACCTCAATGCCGACATCCCACTCCAGCAGGTGCTGAGCGACGCCGGCGTGCTACCGCTGGTCCGGCACTTCAGTGGGGCCGCCGAGATCAGCACGATCTACCTCTGGGACCCTGCGAACGCCAACACGGTGGCGACGGCTCTGGAAGCGTACACGCTGGAGCACCCGGTGTGGGGTTCGCAGGTGCAACCGTTGGCGGCCATCACTCAGGCCGAGATGGATGCCGGCATCGACAGTCGCCTCGGCTTCCTGGGCCGTGATGGCGGTCCCAGCCGCGGTGAGATGTATAGCCAATGGCTCATCGAGTTCCCGGTGGACGACAACAGCAAGGTGGTCTGGCCCGACATCTACGCCTTGGCCCGCTACCGCTTCGAGATCACGGTGCCCAACATCCTCTACTCGGTGCTGGGTGGGCACTCCGGCAAGACGACGATGGGCGCCCTGCTCGCCGTGCGCGGGCCGCAGATCAACCCAGGCATCTACACCGGCGCGGACGTCTCGCTGGTTGACGTCATGCCCACCTTCTATCAGCTCCTGGGCTGGACGGCGCCGGGCAATGTGGACGGGCGCGTCCTGACCGAAGTCCTCGGCGCGCCCTGATATGCCGGCAACCCAATGACCATCGTCGCGCCGGCCGGCATCGGCCTGGCGGGGCCTTTGAACTCACAGGAGGCGCTTGCGTGGAAAAAGGACATCCCCTTTCGGCCCGGTGGCGCTGGCTGGCGCTGATTCTGGTCCTGGCCGTAACGGCTATCGCCCCCGGTCGCGCCCGGGCCCACCAGCCCCATGATGACGCCGTGCTGGTGGCCGTCAGTCCGAATTTCGCTCAGGACGGCACGGTCTTTGCCTCCACCGGCTATCTCTCCGTGACCCTCGGGGTCCACATTGTTCTTAGGTCGGAAGACGCCGGTCAAACGTGGGAGGTCGTGCCCAACTTCCCCAGTCATCAGCTGAACGGCTTCGTCTTCTCGCCGACATACGCTCAGGACGCCACGCTCTTCGCCTCGTCGGCGACCGGCGGGCTGTTTCGCTCGACCGACGGCGGCGACAACTGGACGAACCTGTCGACGCTGAGCCTCGACGTCCAGACGCGGGCCGTGCGCCTGTCGCCGCGATTCGACCTGGACCAGACGGTAGTGGCCATCGGGATCGACGGCGGCGTCTATAAGTCCACCGATCGGGGCGACACGTGGACGCCGCTCCCGGATCCTGTCGCGCCTGCGGGCTCCGCCAGGCTTGAGGACACCGGCGTGCACGCCGTGGGCGATCCGACACCCAAGTCCGTGATCGCGTTTTCGCCCAACTACTTCGTGGACCAGACCCTGTTCGTCGCCCTGGAGGGCCAGGGGCTGTTCCGGTCGGCCAACGGAGGCAACAACTGGACCCCGATCGGCGGTGAGATGGCCGGCCTGGAAATCACGTCGCTCGTCCTGGCTCCGGCTTTCGTTTACACGCGCCTGATGTATGCCGGCACGTTCGGCGGTGGCGTCTACATCTCGCTCAATGCCGGCACCACCTGGTTCCCCATCAACACCGGGCTAGCCAGCCAAACCGTAACCGGCCTCACGCGCGCGCCCGGCTTCCTCAGCAATCGCACGCTCTATCTCAGCACCGCCGAAGGCGAGGTCTACCGCTCCACGAACTGGGGGGCCACCTGGACGCCGCTCGGCGTGCCACCACACCCGCTGTCAGACCAGACGTCCTTCCACTTCCGCGCGCTCCGCCTGTCGCCTTCGTTCCTCCAGGATCAGACGGCGTTTCTGCCCACCTTCGAAGGCCTGTGGAAGACGACGAATGGCGGCGGCTCCTGGCGCTATGTGGACATCCTGCCCACCTGGCTGGTGCGCTCGATGAGCATCTCGCCGGAGTTCGGCACTGACGGGGAGCTGTTCGCCTCTACTTATGGCGGCAGCATGATTCGGACGGCAGACGGTGCCGCTACGTGGGAGACCCTCGCCAACGGCCTGATCAGCGGTTACCCGGATGCCACGGCTATCTCCGACTCCTACGGCACGACCCCGGTTGTCTTTGCCGGCACCGTTTGGGGGCCGCAACGCTCCCTCGACGGCGGCGACAGTTGGACCTTCCAGTCCGTCCTCGGTACCCCCGTGTTCGCCCGCGGTATGGCTATGTCGCCAGCCTTCGCCAGCGACCTCACCGTGGCCGTGGCCGTCGATAACCTGGAGACCGGGCACCCGGAGACCGTCATGTGGAACGGGCAGGAGATCAGCACCAACGGCCTGTTCCTCTCTGGAAGCGCCGGCGCCAGCTGGGTCCCGACGCAGGTCAACGGCTTCGGCGTCCAG
>JBFGLK010000166.1:0-6800 GCA_041576195.1 Promineifilaceae bacterium (SeqCode) | reverse complement strand
GGTCGAGCGCGTCCAGATCACCCAGGACATCACCGCCGACCTGCTCCGCCGGAGCGAAGAGGCGATCGTGGCCGCCATCGACGCCATCGTGGCGGCGAAGGAGCGCGGCATCACCGACGCGCAGCTGGCAGAGGCCCTGCAGCTGCACCGGGCCGCCAGCATGCGCTGGGACTTCATCTCGTCGGAGAACAGCACGGGCTTCCACAACCCCCAGGAGGCCGCCCGGGTGCTGGCCGAGGCGATCGACTACGGGCGCCAGGCCGAGCTGCTGGCCCGTAGCCTCAGCGGCGAGGTGGCCTCCGGCCCCTAGACCGCGCGAACGCGTATAGACCCCGCCGTTCAGCAAGAACGGCGGGGTCTTTTGGATCTCGTCTGCCCGCGCTCAGGCCACCGGCGGCAGCCGGTCCCGCCATGGCCGCGCCGCCTCCAGCTGCCCCGCCAGGCGGAACAGCGTCGCCTCGTCCCCCACGGGCGCGACGAAGTGCATCCCAATCGGCAGGCCGTCGTCGGTCCAGTGCAGCGGCACCGACATCGCCGGCTGACCGCCGGCGTTGAAGAGAGGCGTGTAGGGGGTGAATTGGAATGTGGTGGCCGCGGCGCTGTCGATCGCGCGGGCCAGCTTTAACAGCGTGCCGGCATTGATCCGCGTGAACAGCTCCACTGCGGCCGCCTCCGCCCCCTCCAGGGGCGGGACGCCGATCCGCAGCGGCGGCGCCGCCAGCGTCGGCGTCAAGAGGATGTCGACCGTCCGCAGGAAGCGTTCCAACTGCGCCGCCGTGCGCTGCAAGACGCGCGAGGCAGCGACGTAGTCGGCCGCGCTCAACTGATCGCCCAGCAAGGCCAGGGCCCAGGTGTCCCGCTCGAAGCCGCTCCGGTTTGCCCGGCGCCCGAGCAGGCGCTCCCCCTCGCGGATGTCGGCCCGTATCTCGCCGCACAACATCGTCACAAACGCCTTGGCAAAGGCCGGCCCGTCGATCTCCGGCCGCGCCTCCACCACCTCGTGCCCCAGCTCCTCCAGCAGCATTGCCGTCCCCCGTACCATCTCCCGAATGGCCGGGTCCACGGTCGAACCGAGGAACGGATGATCCGTGAAGGCGATACGCAACCGGCCCGGGTCGCGCCCGACCTCCTCCAGGTATGGGCGCTCCGGCGGCGCCAGGTGCGGCGGTGCGCCCGGCCGCGGACCCTGCGTGGCGTCCAGCAGCGCGGCGCTGTCCCTCACCGAGCGCGTCAGGACATGCTCCTGCACGCAATGGTGCCAGATGCCGAAGTCGTCGTGCCCGGGGTTGCGCCCTCGAGACGGCTTAAGGCCAAACAGGCCGGTGCACGACGCCGGGATGCGGATCGAGCCGCCCCCGTCGCCGCCGTGGGCTGCCGGCACCATCCGGGCCGCCACCGCGGCGGCCGAGCCGCCGCTGGAACCACCGGGGATGCGGTCCAGATTCCACGGGTTGCGCGTGGGGCCGAATAGCTCGGGTTCCGTCGTCGGCACAATGCCCAGTTCGGGCGTGTTCGTCTTGCCCACGACGATCAGGCCGGCCTGCCGGTAACGCTGCAGCATGATCCCATCCGCCGCCGGGACGTAATCCTTAAAGAAACGACTGGCCCCGGTCAGCGGCGCGCCGCCATAGGCCGTCAGCAAGTCCTTGAGCAGAAACGGCACGCCGCGCAGCGGGCCGGCCCCATCCGCGTCGGTCGCCAGCTCATCGGCCCGCTCGCGGGCCCTGTCATACAGCTTGTGGATGACGGCGTTGAGCTGCGGATTGAGCCGTTCGATGCGGCCGATGGCCAGCTCGACCAGCTCACGTGCCGTGACCTCCCCGGACCGCACGGATTCCGCCAGCCCGACGGCGTCTTGTTGGCGATACTCCTCGTCATTCATGACAACCCTCACTCTCAGTCAGCGGTCGCCAGCGGCGCGTCGCCCGCCGGCTGCAAGCGGAGCAGATGGAACAGCCACGGCGCGCCCAGGCTCATCCACAGACCCAGCAGCACGTAGCGGGCAAAACGTAACAGAACGTGCAGCGGTTCGCCCTCGGCGGGCAACAGGGCGCTCAACCCGAAGTAGATGGCCAGCAGGATCACCACGCCCACCAGATAACGGGCCGCCCGTTGCCAGAGCGAGCCGCCCTGCTCTGCCGGCAGGACGCGCCCGGCGACAGCCAGGCCCACACCCAGCCCCATCAGGACTGCGGTGGCGGCGATGGTGTCCGGCTCGATGTGGATGACGAGCAAAACGGCCGGCGCCGCGACCGCCACCACCATCTGCGCGCCGAAGGCCAGGCCGCCAAGCCAGCGCTCGACGGGCAAGGTTAACGCCAGATAGGCCAGCAGGACGACGAGGCCGATCAGCCAGCCTGCCCCCACCTGCGTGGGGTAGTGCGCCCCCAGGGCGACGCGCGACAGGCCAATGAGAAACGCCAGGACCAGGGCGATCGCCCAGAACCAGCCCCTTTTCACCCAGGCGGCGATGCCGCCCCAGACTGTGATCGCCAGCTGGGCGTGGCCGCTGGGCATGCCATAACCCACCGCCTTGATCGCATCAGGATCGGCGACGGCCAGGAGGCCTGGATCGACGTCCAGGGGGCGCGGCGCCCGAATGAGCTCCTTCAGATCGGTGTTGAGCACTGCCGACAACAGGTAGATCACGGTCAGGCGCGCGCCGGTGGCGCGATCGAGGCACCAGAAGAACAGTGGCAGCAGGAGCAGGTAGAACTCCTGATTGCCAAGGAACGTGAAGGCGGTAAAGAAGTCGATAAGCGCATCGCCGCCAGACTGCAAGGCGACGATGAGGTCGGTGTTCCACGTAGACATGCCAATACCCTCCTTGGGGTCATCCGGCCGCGCGGCCGTCAGCGACGACTGAACGCCGGGCGCGCCTCGCCCTCAGACGCGACGTGCCCGCTGCCGGCATGCCGGGTCCGTGCCGGCATGACCAACTGAACGATCGATGTAATCTCCTCGTCGACCGCCCGGCCCAACCACAGATAGATGCCGATCTCCTCCAGGAAGGCGATAAACGCCCACAGATTCAGGACTACGATCCCCGGCACAAAAAACGCCACCAGCATGCTGTACACGAGCCAGACGACGTAGCCGTGCGACAGCGTCTTCTTCCCCCAGAGATGCAGCGTGCGCACCCGGCCGGTCAGCAGCCGGCCTGTCGGCAGCGCCAGAGCAAACCAGACCCCAGGCAACAGCATCCAGCCCAGATAAGGCCGGGCGTCCGCCCACATGAGGTATAGCGCCAGGCAGTAGAAGGTGACGTGGAAGACGAAGTCCGCGATGCTGTCCAGCACCCGCCCCCAGGGAGATGAGACCCGCCAGGCCCGGGCCAGGAACCCGTCGAGCACGTCGGTCAGCACCAGGAGCAGGCCGAGCACGAGAAACCCGGCGCGGTCGCCGTGCAACGCCGGGACGAGAAGCAACGGCGTGAGCGCCAGGCGAGTCAGGCTGAGCCAGTTCGGAAGGTGAACGCGTAGTTGCCGCATGCTGGTTCCCTTTGCCGGCATCTGCCGGCCTTCTGGTTCCAGCGTAGCGGTCGAAGCCGTCTTTCGTGATAGGGAACGTTGTCTGCATGTTGTCCCACTCGTGCCCCAAGCTCTCTAGAAGCAAGCAGTGCCGCCTATCGATGGTCCGCCTACAGGTGGCGAGGCGAACCTGGGAAACCAGGCGGCATGGCCGTTCTCTCCTCCGTTTCCCCGCCCTCGTCAGGCGTCCTGTCTGTTGGCCCGCCACAAGATGTCGGCCAGCTCCGCGCGGGCGGCCGCCAGGTGGCGGGCATAGACCTGCCCCCCGGTCTCACGCACGCTCGCCAGGCGCACGCCGGTCTCGCGCGCGATCTCCCGGATCACCTCCTGGCGCGTCTTGTCCTCCAGGTAGCTCTTGCACAGGATCAGATAGCCCAGCCAGCGGTCCGACGGCGGTCGCGGCGGCGCTTGTCCGGGCGCCGGGCATAGCTCGTGCTCGATGGCGTCCGTCAGCAGCCGGCGCAAGACGCGCGCCCGCTCGGCCGTCGACAGCTGGTCCGGGGCGAGGCCATTTTCCGCCGCGAAGACCGCCAGACCGACCCGGACCCGCGGCAGCTCATGCAGGCGACTGTCGGCCAGGACGGCGTCTTGGTGAAACGCCTTGTGGCGGAAAATGCGATCGACCTCCGCTTGCACGACGTCTCGCATCAGGCCTCGTTGAGCCAGGTCTACGCCGGCGGCCAACTCCTGGCCAACGCGTTCCAGGGCGCGCACCGGATCGGGCGCGGTCATGACATCGTGCCGCACCCGCGCCAGGTGCAACAGGAATCGGGACTGCCAGCGCGGCAGCGTCAGGCGGTCGATGGCGAAGCGATAAAGCGAGAGAGGCGTGGCGATGCCGACCGTGAGATAGATGAGGGCCGGGATCGCCAGGGGGGGCACCCGCTCTCCGCCGAGGCGGAAGACGACGCCGAGGGACAGCAGGCTGGCCAGGGCCACGAGCGCCGCGCCGCGGAGCGAGCGCCCGAAGTCCGTGGCCATCGCCCTCCGGCTGAGCAATGCCCCATGGCGGACGACGCCGAGCCCGAGCGTGCCCAGCCCCAGCGCCGCGATCCAGCCGCCGACCTGCTCGGGCAGGCGGTCGGGCAGCCAGTAGGTGCCGGCCAACCGGATCGTTGTGCCGGCGGCGAAGAGAGCGTTGCCGGCCGCCAGCAACCACAGACCACGCCCGGTCCGGCGGTGACGCCATAACGCCAGGGCCGACCACCACAACGCCAACCCCAGGATCGCCGAGGCTAACAGGTAGCCGGGCCAGGCCGGCGGCAGGGCGTAGGGGTCGAACGTCCAGGTCGCCGGGCGCATGGCGGCGGCGTCGAAGAGAGCGTCGGTGGCGGTGCCCACGGCGGCCACCAACAGGGCCATGGCCAGCAGCAATCCGAGCACCCACAGCGGGCGCCGGTCCGGCGGTCGCAGCAGGCCGATCACCGCCCACAACCACAGGCCGGTCGCCAGCGGTACCGCCCACCAGGAGAGATGGAACCACGTCAGATAGCGCGCCGGCGCCGAGGCTGTCAGGCGCGCCGCGGCGCCAAAGGCGTAGACGGCGGCCATGGCCAGGCTGAGCCCGGCGGCCATCCAGGGCTCGCGCCAACGTGCCACGGGCGGGGAAGCCGCGCCCTCTGGCAACAGATGGCGACTGAGAAGATAAAGACTCAGCCACCACATGTAGCCGCCGATCGCGCTGTCGACCCCAAGTACGACTATCCGGGCCAGCCCCATCGAGCCCGGTTCGCTCATCGGTTGCACTCCCTCGGCTGCCCCCCGGTTGGCCCGGTGTCCCGCTTGCCTAGCGGCCTTTCTCCTGCCGCCACATCTCGTCCACGAAGCGGCGGATCTCCGGGGGCTTCATGTCCGTCCACACCTCTTCGATGTAGCGCAAGCAAGCGGCCGCGTCACCCGTCTTGCCGGCATCGCGCCAGCCCGTCGGGGTGCGCTCGCCTGCCGGCCAGAGCGAATACTGTTCTTCGTGATTGACGACCACGCGAAATGTCCGCGCCAGGAATGGCTCCGGCATGATCTCCTCCGGTCCAACTCCCTGAATCTCGCCGCCATCAGCGCCCCAAGCCCGGTTCCCTGGCATGGCGACATGCCTTCATTATAGATCAAACCGTCAAGCGCCGGGGTCGGTCGCCGCGCGGTAGACCTGCTGTCCGTTGCTCTCCCCCGGAACGCGATGGTATCCTGTGGGGGGGCAGTGCGTCACCCCTCCCCCTTCCACTATCTGGAGATCCCGTTCATGCTTCGCGCCTTCCGACACCGCTACGCCGCCCGCGCTCGCCAGCTCGCCCTCGAGGCCGGCGCGCCGCGAATCGGCGACCTGGCCCCGGATTTCGCCCTCTCGGACGCCGGCGGCGGGCCGGCCATTCGGCTGTCAGGCTTCCGCGACCAGAGGCCTGTCGCCCTCATCTTTGGCAGTTTCACCTGACCGCCCTACGTCAAGGAGACCGTGCGTCTCGAAGATCTCTACGCTCGCTACGGCGATCGGGTCCAGTTCCTGAACATCTACATCCGGGAGGCCCACCCGGTGGACGGCTGGTGGCTCGGCGGCGGTCTGCCCGGTTTCATCCTGCGACTCACCGGCTCGCGGGCGGCTACCGACGTCGTCGACCCGACCACGCTGGTCGAGCGGCAGGCCGTGGCCGCACGTTGCCAGAGCGCCCTGGCGTTCCACATCCCCACGCTCGTGGACGGCCTGGACGACGCGGTCGGGATGGCTTACGCCGCCTGGCCGACGCGCCTCTATCTGGTCGGCCTCGACGGGCGCGTGGCCTACGCGGGTGGGCCGGGCCCTTTCGGCTTCAAGCCCGGCGAGCTGGCCGAGGCCATCGCCGGTTATCTGGCCGCCGCCTGATCGTGCCGGGGCGCGCCCGGCGCCCAGACCGGTCCAATCTCCTATTGATTGCGACGGCTCGCCCATTATGATGAGGATCGTGAGGGGACGCCTCGCCTATCGCCGACCGGTCACCCGCCACCACGGGCGCTGCCACCGGCGCGGAGGCATCCAGGCGCAAGACGACACATTTCGCATGATCCTTGTCACCGGCGGCACCGGGTTTCTCGGTCAACATCTCATGCCCTTGCTGGCGCGGGTGGGTCTGCCGCTGCGCGCCCTGGTGCGGCCCGGCAGCGACACGGTCGGCCTGGCCGACGATGGGGTTGAGCTGGCCACAGTCGACGATATCGCCGACACGGCGGCGGTGGCCCGGGCCTGCCGGGGGTGCGAAGTGGTGATTCACGCCGCGGGCCACTTCCGCTTTTGGGGCCCGCGCG
>JBFGLK010000165.1:0-6802 GCA_041576195.1 Promineifilaceae bacterium (SeqCode) | reverse complement strand
TCGCCACGCTCGGGCGCGCCGATTTCGTCGCCGCCTATCTGGCCCTGTTGCTGCCCTTCGTCGCCGCGCTCAGGCTGGACCGGGCGCGGACCGCGCCCGGCCGGGCGCTCATGGGTCTGTCCCTGGCGATGGTGACCGTCCTCTGGCTGACGCGGGCGCGCGCCGCCTGGCTGAGCGCCGCCGCCGGCATGGCCCTCTTCGTCCTCTTCCTGGCCTGGCCGCGCCTCGACCGCGGCCGCCGGCGCCGGCTCGTCGCCGCCCTCGGCCTGCTGACTGCCGTCGCCGGCGCTGCCGGCCTCGCCTGGGTAGCGAGCGCTGACCCCGGGGCCGTGGCCGCCCGCCGCACCATCTGGGAGGCCATCTGGGACCTCATCCGGGCTCGCCCGTGGCTGGGCTACGGCCCGGATTCCCTGGAGCTGATCTTCCCGACCGTCTACCCGCCGCCCCTGGTCACGTACCAGGGCCGCGGCCTTCTCGTAGACCGGGCTCACAACTGGCTGCTGGACGTCTGGGTGACGACCGGCCTCCTGGGCCTGCTGGCCTGGATCGCCCTCTGGCTCGCCGGCTTCCGCGCCGGCTGGCAGGCCCTGCGCCGGGCGCCTGAGCTGGCAGACAGGCGGTTGCTGGCCGCTGCCCTCGCCGCGGTCCTGGGCAACGTGGCCGGCACGCTGGCCTCGTTCGACACCATCGCCACCGCCACCGTTACGTGGCTGCTCCTGGGGCTGCTCGTCGCCGCCGGCGCGGCTCCATTGTGGGCGGACCGCGCTCTGCACTCCGCAATCTGCAATCCGCAGTCAGATGACCGCCGATCGCCGCCGGCACGGGCGCGAACTATCGCGGTCCTGCGCCCCCTGGCCATCCTCCTCGTGACTCTTGTCGCCGCCTTGATTATCGACCAGACCGTCGTCCGCCCCCTGCAGGCCGACAACGCGGACTGGGACGCCAAGCAGGCCGCCCGCGCCGGCGACTGGGAGGCGGCCACAACCGCGGCCGTCGGCGCCGTCGAGCGCTGGCCGGTGGAGTTCGCCTATTACCTGGACGCGGGCTGGATCTGCATTCTGCGCGTGGAGCGAGGAGCCGGGACGCCCGCCTGCCTGGTTCAGGCGGAAGGGCTCCTCATCCAGGCCCGGCGCCTGCGCCCGGATGATTACCGCGTCCACGCCGCCCTGGGTGAGCTCTACACGTTATGGGGCAGCCGCCTCGACCCCGCGCTGTTCGCGCGCGCCCACGCTGCCTACGAGGCGGCCCTGACTATCGCGCCCAACCTGGCCGCGCTCCACCTGGCCCAGGGCCTGGTCTTTGTCCAGGAGGCGGACTGGCCGGCAGCGGTGGACGCCTTTCGCCAGACGGTAGCCCTGGACGACAGCGATGCCCGCGCCCTCCTCTATCTCGGCGACGCCGAGCTGGCGCGTGGCCAACCGGCGGCGGCCATCCTGGCTTATGAAGAGGCGCTGCGCCGGCAGCCCGAGTTGAACGCCGCCGCCAGCGGTCTGGCCCGCTGCTACGAGGCGCTGGGTCAGCCCGAGGAGGCCGCGCGCTGGCACTCGCTGGCCATCGAGCCGTGACCGGAGGGTGGTATGGAGATAGGGGAGTGAGGGGATGAGGGACCAAATCCCCTCACTCCTGCACATCCTCACATTCACTCAGGGCAGCGGCGTGATCGTCAGGTGGATCACCTGGCTCGGGTCGATGCCCTGGACCATGGTGACGACGCCGTTCTCCCCGACGCCGGTGTTCGGCGCGGGCTGGCGCGGCGCCTGATTGGGGCCGAAGCCGGGTGTCTCGTCGACCTCGGTGCCGGCATCAAGCAGGCGTACCATGTGGCTGAAGTCGCCGTGGATCGGGCGGCCGGCGTCGTCGAATAGCGGTTGGTTCGCGAGGGAGAAGAACCAGTCGTTAGACTGCACGAACATCGACGCCAGCGACAGGTGATCACCCGGCGCGGCCATGATCGTGAAACGGTAGTTGCCGCTCGGGGCCGTGATCGGCCCGGCGGCCGTCGCGCCGCGCCCGATCGCCGCAGCGCCCTTGTTGGTCACGGACAGGCCGTCGACCAGGGCCGTGGGCCCGCCGTCTTCCGCCAGCGCTTCTAACCCGGCCGAGGCCCGGGCGCCCGGAGCAAACAGGGCGTTCGGGCTCGTGTGCACGGCCCAGGCCACCGGCGCCAGCGGCGTGTTGACGCCCGTGTGGCCGGCCAGCCAGGCTGCCAGCGTGGACGGATCGCCATCTTCCGCGATCGCCTCCAGGCCCAGCCCGAAGTCCCGCTGGCCGTTGACGAACAGCGGCGCCGGGCTACTGTGCACCACGCCGACGCCGGGCGCGAGCGGCGAGGGGAAGCTGCTGTCGCCGGAGATGTTGTCAATGCGCAGCGTGAACGCGCCGTGGCTGCCCGGGGTCAGGGTGGCCTGGATCAGCTGATTGACGGATGGCAGGGCGCCGGTGAGTACCTGGCGGACGCGCGCGCTGGGGTCGGCGGGGCCGCTGTCCGGTCCGGGCTGTCGGGGCGCCTGGTAGGCGCCGCTGCCGGGGGGCTCGTCCCCTTCCGTGCCGGCATCCCAGAGCTTGACGGCGGCCGTCACATCGCCGCTGATCGGCTTGCCGGCAGCGTCGTAGAGGGCGATGCCGGGCTCGGCCGGAGCGAAGAACCAATCGTTAGATTGCACCAGCATCGTGGCGAACGACAGGCGGTCGCCCGGGTTGGCGTGGAACGTCCAGCTATAGGCCGCTCCGGGCGCCGCCGGACCGGGCCCACTGCTGCCGGTCGGCGTGTTGAAGGCGCCGCTGTCCGTGAAGCGATAGCTCCCCACGTTGTCCACCGAAACGACGAACGTTCGCGTGCCGTCGGCGGCGGCGGCCAGGGCTGGCAGAGCCAGCAAGGCCACGAGGACGAGCAAGGTCAGACCGATTTTCGTGCGCATGCGATTCTCCTTTTTGCGTATGGCGCTGTCTCCAGGTGTGCCGCCGCGCGGGCGGCGACCTCTGCCAGCGTAGCCGGCGCCGCTTACGGCCCGCTTGTGGGGAGATTGCCGCTCGCTTACCAGGGACTTGCGAAAGCCTTACGCCCACGGACCTGACTGGTGACACTCATCACCCAGGAACAGTGGCAAACCTCTGTGCCGGTTAGGGCCCGTTTTCGCTATCCTTCAGAACAGGCGCCGCCTCAGGGCCACGAAGCGGCGTGATTCCGTACCAGCTAAAGCGAGGTCGACATGAAGCGCATCGCCGTCATTCACCTGAACCGGGACGACAGCACGGAGCAGGTCACATTCCTGGGGGAGGCCCTGGAAATCCGTCGCCTGGGTTGCGACGGCGATGAGTCCCGGGCGCGGGCGCTCATTCAGGAGGTCGACGGCCAGGTAGATGCCATCGGCCTCGAAGGGCTGCCATCACGCCTGCAGCTCGGCCCGGTTTCCCAGCCTCATCCGGGCGGCCAGGCGATCCTGGCGGTGGCCACGGCCACGCCGATCGTCGACGGCAGCGGCATTCGCGCCGGCCTCGAGCGCTGGGGCGTCATCCTCGCGGATCGAGCCCAGCCGGGTATCTTCGCCCAGAAGCGCGTGCTCATGGTGCCGGGCCTCAACCACGCCGGCCTGGCCCAGGCCCTCGGCCGCCGCACCCCCCACATCCGCTACGCCGATCCGATCATCTACTTCGGGCTGCCCTCCTTCCCCGGCATCGGCAGCCGCCAGACGCTGGAGCAGGCGGCGCCACCGACGCTGGACCAGCTCAAGGACAGCCCGTTCACCGAGCTGCTGCCCCAGCCAGACGGCGGTGAGACCGAGCGTTCCAGTCGCCTGTTCGCCTGGGCCGACGTGCTGGCCGGCGATGTTGGAACGATCCGGCGCTTTGCCCCCAGGAGCCTGAAGCGCAAGACCGTGGTGGTGGAGTGGGCGACGGAGGAAGACCTGGCCGACCTGGAGGCGCGCGGCGCGTCGATCGTCGTCACCATGATGCCGGCCTTCACCGACTCGGCGCAGCCCGACGCCGCGCCACTGGGTCGCTGGTCGGCGGCCACCGTGGAAGCGACGCTGGCGGCCCTGCGCCCAAACCCGGGCGACGCCCTGGCGGAAGACACCTACCTGGACCTGATGGCCGACATTGAGTGGACGCCGACGATCCGCTACCTCCAGCCGGCAGAACAGGGGATCAACCGCTTCGCCTTCGTCATACACCCGCTGGATGTGGGCTTCATCCACGGTGACCGGCGCTTTCGCTGGACCCGCTTCCTGCCGGACGAGCTGGTGGAGGCGGCGGCCGCCTACATCCCGCCCCTCTATCTATCGCGCATCACAGGCGGCCAGTCGCCAACGACGGGCCAGCGCATCGAGGGCCACCTGATCAGCCTGGGCGCCACGCCGCGCCAGATGATGAACCGGGGCGAACGCTTCACCTACAACCGGCTGAACGCCGCGGCCCGCATGGCCGAGCGCAAGGGCGCCCGGATCATGGGCCTGGGCGCGTTCACGAGCGTCGTCGGCGATGCCGGCATCACCGTGGCCCACGAGGCGGACATCGCCATCACCAGCGGCAACAGCCTCACCGTCGCCGCTACGCTGGAGGCGGCCAAGCAGGCGGTGATCAAGATGGGGGCCACCGACCTGACCCAGGGAAAGGTCATGATCATCGGGGCCACCGGCTCCATCGGCTCCGTCTGCTCCCGGCTCCTCGCGCAGGCGATCTATGACGTTGTCCTGGTCTCGATCGAGCCGGAGAAGCTGATCGAGCTAAAGCGGCGAATCCAGACGGAGACCCCCGGCGCGCACGTGGCCATCGCCACGCGGCCCGACGATCTCCTGCCGGCATGCGACCTCATCGTCACCGCCACGTCCGCCTTTGGCCAGCGCATCGTGGACATCACCCGCTGCAAGCCCGGCGCCGTCATCTGTGACGTGGCCCGCCCGCCAGACATCGGCCCAGAGGAGGCCGCACTCCGCCCGGACGTGCTCGTCATCGAGAGCGGCGAAGTGCGCATCCCCGGGGACATCGACTTCGGCTACGACATCGGCCTGCCACCCGGCACCGCCTATGCCTGCCTAGCGGAGACCGCCTTGCTGGCCATGGAGGGCCGCTTCGAGGACTACACCCTGGGCCGCAACATCACCATGGAACGGGCTAAAGAGATGTACCGCCTGTTCAAGAAGCACCAGTTCGAGCTGGCGCCCCTCCGCACCTTCGGCCGCGTCGTCGACGACGAGCTGATGGCCGAGAAGCGGGCGCTGGCCGCGCAGCTCCGGGACGACCCGGCGCGCTTCGCTCAGATGCAGCAGGAGACGGCGGCCAAACTGGCCCACATCCCGGTGGCGGCCAAGGGCGTGCGTGCCGGCACCAACACCGGCTGGCGCGCTTGGGCCGCCCTGCTGGCCATCGTGGGGACGGTCGGCTTCCTGCTGGGGCGCCGTGGGAGTTGATGGCCTGGTCGGTTAGTCGCGTGGTTGGTTGGTCGGTTGGTTAGTCGGTTAGTTGGTTGGTCGTCTGGCAGGTCTGTCGCCAGGCGCATAGTCGGCAGCCGCCAGGCGCCGACCAAGCACTACGCGCAATCCGCAATGCACAAGGCGCAATCCGCAATCGACAGGCGCGCTTTTTCGCGCCTCTACGCCGGCGGCAACAACCCCCGCCGCTGCGCCTCCACCAGCGCGGCCGCCCGCGTGCGTACGCCCAGCCGGCGATAGGCGTCAGACACCAGGTTGCGCACGGTCGAATGCGCCACGTGCAGGTGGCGGGCCACCTCGGCCAGCGTCATGTCCGGGTGGGCGATGAGCAAGGAGAACGCCTCAATCTGGCGTCCGGTCAACGGCGAGGAACGCCCCGACTGGTCCAGCGCCAGGATGAACGGGCTGAACCGCCGCCGGCCCCGGGCGACATCCCGGACCACGTGGCCCAGGGCGCGAATGCGCGGCCCATCGTCCTTGAGGATGTACCCGGCCGCCCCTTGACGCAGCACGGAGCGCACCAGCGCCGGCTGCGCATGCATCGTGATCACCAGGATGGCCAGCCGCGGGTAGCGGCTGCGTAGCGTCGGCAACAACGCCACCAGCGAGTAGGGCGCCGGGTTCTCCCGCGAGCAAGGCACCGTCAGATCGAGGATCAACACGTCCGGCCGGACGTGATCCAGCATCGGCAGCAGCTCCTCGCCATAGCCGACCTGGGCGATGACGTCGATGCGCGGCTCACCGCGCAGACGGAACAGATAACCATCGATCACGCTCTGGTGATCGTCGAGGATCGCCACGCGCACGGTCTCGCTCTTTCTCACCGTCCGTCCTCCTCGCGGCATCGCTATCCGCCCACGACCCGCACCTTGCCGGCGCCGACACGCCCGACCCACCTGCCGGCACCGCCGCACCCCGACCACGCCGTGTCCTTCAGGACGCCTGGGCGCGCCGCGGCCGACGGAAGCCCTCGCCGTGCGCCGGCTGGTGGGCATGCCGCCATCATAGTGGAGGGCGGCGGGGGGATCAATAGACAGATGTATGGGTTTTCGGCCGGCGCCACGGAACGGGCACATTGGCATTCCGTGAGATGGCGTGACCGCCGTCGCGGCCCGGACGACCACTCTGCTAGACTGCTCGCCGGGCCCGGGGTCCTGGCCCCAAGCCCGCGGCCCCGATGCGGCCGGCACCGGATAGACCATGGAGGATCGAGAACTGATGAGAAATCGACGCCTGCTCGTCGTCGCCCTGATCGCGGTCGTGGCCATTGGCGGCGGCATCTGGCTCTATGACTTCGTCCTGGGCGAGCCCGAGGCCGCCAGCGCCCCCATCGCCGCCATCCCGCTCGAGCTGGACGCCCCCCCCCCCCCCCC